>JBPCMI010000243.1:0-15688 GCA_051002415.1 Pyrinomonadaceae bacterium | reverse complement strand
CGACTACATTCTGCAAAAAACCATTTCACTGCTGGATGGGTTGGTCGTGTATCCGGAACGCATGATCGAGAACCTCAACGCCACGGGCGGACTCATTTTCAGCGGGCAACTGCTGCTCGTATTGACGCAAAAAGGTCTGGCGCGGGAACAGGCTTACGAATGGGTGCAACGCAATGCCATGAAGGCTTGGGACGAGAACGGCGACTTTCAAAAACTCGTTAAGGGCGATGCCGATATCAACAAGAATTTAACCGCGCAAGAAATCGATCGCGTGTTTTCGTTGGACACTTATCTGCGAAACATCGGAACAATTTTCGCACGCGTCTTTAAATCGTAGGGGCGTCCCTCCGGAGGAGCCCCAGGTTCAAAGACCAGGGTTGCCACCGGAGGGCCGCCCCTACACTTGAAACAACAGGTTGGCATAGTATGAGTGGCGTGAATAACAAAATGCGAAAAACAAAATGAAAGCCAAGGTATATGTAAATCTCAAACCCGGAGTGCTTGATCCGCAAGGCAAAGCGATCCACCACTCGGTCGAACTGCTCGGCTTTAGTGGAATCGCCGATATCCGCCAAGGAAAATACTTTGAAGTGGCGCTCGACAGCTCACTAAACGAAACTGAAGCGAAGGAAGTAGTCGCGCGTATGGCGCGCGAAGTGTTATCGAATCCGATTATTGAAGACTATCGCGTGGAGATTGAAGCGTGAAATTCGGCGTCATAGTTTTCCCTGGTTCGAACTGCGATCATGATGCCTATCATGTGATCTCTAAACATGTAGGCCAGCCGGTAGATTTCATTTGGCATCGCGATACCGATCTCAGTACTTACGACGCTGTAATTCTTCCCGGCGGATTTTCCTACGGTGACTACCTCCGAGCCGGCGCGCTCGCCCGTTTTTCTCCAGTGATGGCTGAAGTGAAGGAGTTTGCCCACAGCGGACGCTTTGTCATGGGCATCTGCAATGGATTTCAAATCTTGTGCGAGGCAGGATTGCTGCCCGGCGCCCTAATTCGGAATCGCAATCTTCATTTCATTTGCGAGCACGTTTATGTTCGCGTGGCGTCCGCTGATACGCCCTTTACCAGTGAATTGCCGGCCGGCGCCGTGCTCAGCCTACCTATCGCCCACGCCGAGGGAAACTATATTTGCGATGACCTTACTCTTGCTGAACTGCAACGCGACGATCGAATCATCTTCAACTATTGCGACAAGGACGGGAACATTACCGATGCGTCAAATCCAAACGGATCGCTTGGCAACATCGCGGGTATCTGCAGCGCCGGACGCAACGTGCTCGGGCTAATGCCGCACCCGGATCGCGCCTGTGAGGATCTGCTCGGTTCGAGCGACGGCCGTGAAGTTTTCAGCTCACTCGCCGCGACGCTCGCCGCTGTCGCTTAATGAAAAAGTTCTAGTCAATGCCGTCCCGGAGAAAATAAAGATGAAACGTCACCCCGCCTGGCTGGCTGTTGGACTAATGCTCTTAGTAGTTATCGCGTGTAATCTAGGGAAGAAAACGGGCAACCTCTCCACTAACAATACTGCAAACTCGAACACCTCTTCAGCTAAACCTTCAACCTCGACCGGCGCTTTGAAAGAGACGCATATGGCACGGGACGACGGGAGAGGGGATCCCGGTGAGGAGGCAAACATCTTTAATTCGAAGGATCGCACGATTCATTGCGTCACCACGCTGAAAGATGCAAAGTCAGGGACGCAGATGAAATTCTCCTGGATTGTTGTCGATGCTGAGGGTAGCCAGAACGAAAAAATCAGAGACATCGACTATACGACTCGAGCGCTCGAGAACGTGGTTCATGGACATTTGATCGCGCCACGCGACTGGCCTCCGGGAAAATACAAAGTCGAGGTTTATGTCAACGGCAATCTTGAAGAGACTGTGCCCTATTCGGTCGAGTGAGTTTGCAAACTGATTCCAGACATTCACTTTTCAGATCATGCGAAAATTCCTACCGCTCTTAATCATCCTGTCTGTGCTTGGTATCGCTCTAGGAGCCGGCTGGTATCTGACACGTCCGAAAGGCGCGCCGCCGGCACAGCCCGTCACGCCCCAAGCTAATAGCAACGTTCCAGCGACCTCAGTTTCACCCACACCAGCGCGGCTCAATGTGGCGCAAGTTGGAGCAGAACCACCGCACAGCATTGGTCCGACCGACGCGCCGGTAACGCTCGAGGAGTTTGGCGACTTTCAGTGCCCGCCTTGTGGCTTGCTGCATCCGGTTTTGAAAGACATGGAGAAGGAGTTTGGTTCGCAGCTGCGCGTAATCTTTCGCGAGTTTCCGCTTGCGCAAACCCATCCGCACGCTATCTCAGCCGCGCGCGCCGCAGAAGCTGCCGGCATGCAGGGAAAGTTTTGGGAAATGCACGATTTGATTTTCGAGACCCAGCGCGACTGGCATACAGCCTTTGACGCGCGCCCGACGTTCGAAGGGTACGCGGCCAAGCTGGGACTGGACATGGCAAAGTTTCGCCGCGACGTAACCAGTAGCGCTGTCGACCAGCGCATTGCTCTGGATGGCCGGCGCGCAAACGCCTTGGGCGTCACGGGAACTCCAACGGTCTTCATGAATGGACGCGAGATCCCCTTTGAATCTCTGCCTCATGAGCGGCTGCGTCCTTTGATCCAAGCTGAGTTAAAAGCAGCGGGTCGCTGACGAAAAAGTGGCCGACACCGTAACACCAACAAAACCTTCCGTCCCAAAAGTAACGAAGCTCTACGTCGCGATGGCCTGTCTGGCACTCGTGGGACTGGCCGATGCGATCTATCTCACCGTTCAGCATGTAACCGGGCAGAGCGTTCGCTGCGCAATCGTCAGCGGCTGTTCTGAAGTTCTTAGTAGTGAGTACGCTTCCTTCAAGGGAATCCCGCTCGCGATGATTGGCGCCGTCGCCTACTTCACTGTCTTTAGCCTTGCGACCCTCGCGGCATTTGGTTATCCGCTTGTAGGCAGACTGCTGCTGATTGTGGTTGGGTTGATGTTTCTCACAACCCTCTGGCTGATCTACCTGCAGGCTGTTGTCATTGGTCACTTCTGCCAGTTCTGCCTTTTGTCTGCTGCGGTTACCACGATCCTTATGGTTCTAACACTCTTGGTTCAGCGCAGACGAGGTTAACGATGTGCTGACGGGTTTCCGGAATTGAACGCCGAAGGCGTTGGCCAATTCCAGCCCCAAGACTTTGTATGGACTCGCCACCCCGGGGTTGTCGCTGTGCTCCAACCGTAGGCTGAAATTAGCCCTACGCCTTCGGCGTTACAAGGCAAATCTCTTCAAACTCAGCATCACTACTCAACTTGCCTCACCCTCTACCGCGCTGCTAATCTCTGCCTACATTCCCCAAGTGTTTAATTTAATAAGGAGTTGCCAGTCATGAAGAAGAATCTTATTACCACCCTGCTGGTCACGGCCCTGCTCGTCAGCGTCATCGTTGCAGTAAGCGGCCGTACAATTGAAGGTGATGTGCCAGAGCCGCCGGCTATCGGCGCGACGATCCCTGATTTCAGTCTTCCCGATGCCCACGGCAAGGAACACACGCTGGCTTCGCTCGCCGGAAAGAATGGTTCGGTCTTGATCTTTGTCGCAGTGCAATGTCCCGTATCGAATGCTTATAACGAGCGCATGGAAAAACTTGCCCAGGATTACAAGGCGAAAGGAATTAACGTGATCGGGATCAACTCGAACGTTGCCGAATCCGCAGACGCCGTAAAAGCTCATGCTGCTGAAAAGAAACTGACGTTCCCGATCTTGAAAGACGCAGGCAACAAGATCGCTGATCGTCTGGGCGCCACTGTAACTCCGCAGGCCTACTTTCTTGACGGCTCCAACAAGCTAATTTACCGGGGAAGAATCGATAACTCGCGCAACGAGACTGGAGTGACGTCCAGCGAGTTGCGCGAGGCGCTCGATGCCACTCTCTCCGACAAACCGGTTGCCAAGCCTATTGCCGATGCTTTTGGTTGCAGCATCAAACGTGCTTAGGTAAATGAAGCAAAGTCGCAAACTGCTCGGACTGGGTCTGGTGCTGAGTCTTATCCTTAGCGCCAGTCCCGCCGCTGCCCAACAGAATCGAACCTCCAAAAAAACCCAGCCGAAGATCTCAATCGCGGCTATCGATGCTGCCGGCCTGCTTGAGGTGCTCAAGCGCAACGCGAAGAAGAACAAGCCGCTGCTCGTTAACTTCTGGGCCACATGGTGTGATCCCTGCCGCGAGGAGTTTCCCGATCTTGTCCGGATTGAAAAACAATACCGGGCCCAAGGCCTCGATTTCACCGCCGTTTCGTTAGACGATCTTTCCGAAATCAAAACATCAGTGCCACAGTTTCTTCGGCAGATGCAGGTGACTGTGCCGACTTATCTTTTAAACGTAAGCGATCCGGACATTGCTATCCATCAGGTCGATCCCGCATGGAGTGGGGCGTTGCCGGCAACATTTCTTTACGACTCGCAAGGCAAGCTTGTCTACAAACGCCTCGGTCGAATTCAGGTCCCGGAGCTAACAGCAGCGATCGAAAAGATCTGGAACAAGCCAAGCGATCGGTGAAGGGTGTCAGGTAACCGGGTGTCAGGTTCCGGTCAGTACAGGGTGGAATCTCAACTGGGAATAGTTCGCAGGTTGGGAATGGGCCTGCCCCCGCTTCAAGCGCCCTTCGCAATACTAAAAAGAAGCTGTGCTGCATCAAGTCCTAGTCCGATAGTCCAGAATCAAAAGAATGGGGGGGGAGGCCCCCTTCCTAACTGAGAGATTCTTGAATCTAACACCCGTCACCAGCAACGCGTGACGTTACGTCTGACACCTGTCACCTGACACCCTTTCCATGATCACTCCCGAAGTAATCTCCACCCACAACCTTACCCTTGAAGAATTTCAGCGAATCAAATTACTCCTGGGCCGCGAACCAAACCTGGTTGAGCTGGGCATCTTTTCGGTGATGTGGTCGGAACACTGTTCCTACAAATCTTCCCGCATTCACTTGAAGCGTTTGCCGACTAGCGGCGAGAAAGTGATTGTGCCACCAGGAGAGAATGCCGGTGTCGTTGACGTCGGCGATGGCTGGTGCGCAGCCTTTAAGATTGAATCGCACAACCATCCCTCATTCATCGAGCCATTTCAGGGCGCGGCCACGGGTGTCGGGGGAATTCTGCGCGACGTTTTTACGATGGGAGCGCGCCCGATCGCTTCGATGAACAGTCTCCGCTTTGGCTCTCTCGATCATCCGCAGTATGGCCGGCGTAATCGATCATTGCTTGCCGGAGTGGTTGCCGGCATCGCGCATTATGGCAACGCTTTTGGGGTGCCGACGGTCGCTGGTGAAGTAGCGTTTGATGATGCGTACGCTTTCAACCCGCTCGTCAATGCGTTCGCGCTGGGCCTGGTGCGACGCGATCAAATCTTCTTCGGCAAAGCCAGTGGTATCGGTAATCCGGTTTTGTATGTGGGAGCGAAGACGGGGCGCGACGGAATTCACGGCGCGACGATGGCATCGGCGGAGTTTGATGACGAGGCACTCGAGAAACGTCCCACCGTCCAGGTTGGCGATCCGTTTTTGGAAAAACTTTTGCTCGAAGCATGTCTGGAAGCAATGAAGAGCGGCGCAATCGCCGGCATCCAGGACATGGGAGCGGCCGGATTAACTTCTTCGTCGTGCGAGATGGCGGCGCGGGCCGGGACTGGGATTGAATTGGACCTCTCCCTGGTGCCGCAACGCGAAGCAGGCATGACTGCTTACGAGATGCTGCTGTCGGAGTCTCAGGAGCGCATGCTGATCGTGGCCCATTCGGGTCGCGAACGTGAGGTGATGGACATCTTCCGCAAGTGGGACCTCGACGCAGTAGTGATCGGTCGCGTCCGCGAAGGCCAGCGGATGGTCGTGATTCATAACGACGAGACGGTAGCTGATATTCCGGTTTCGCTCCTCACTGACGAAGCACCCAAATACGACCGCCCAAAGACACGTCCAACGTCTAACGTCCAAAGTTCAAAGTCTGCGGGCGAAACTTTAAAGACCCAAGACCAAGTTCAAAGTACAAAGAACAAAGTTCAAAACCATGACGAGGCGTTGCTCAAACTCCTTGCGTGTCCAAATCTTGCTTCTAAGCAATGGGTCTATCGGCAATATGATCATATGGTGCGCACCAACACTGCGGTGTTGCCAGGCGCCGATGCGGCGGTGGTGCGAATTAAAGAGACCCGACGCGCACTTGCGATGACGCTCGACGGTAACGGCCGCTACTGCGCTGCGAACCCGCGCGGGGGCGCAAAGCTAATCGTAGCCGAAGCCGCGCGTAACGTTGTCTGCGTGGGTGCGCGACCACTCGCCATTACTAATTGTCTGAACTTCGCTTCGCCTGAACGTCCGGAAGTGATGTGGGCCTTTTCGGAAGTGATCGATGGCATGGCTGAAGCGTGCGACGTATTTAACACGCCGGTAGTTTCCGGCAACGTCTCCTTTTATAACGAAACCGAGGGTCGCGGTATCTTGCCGACGCCGGTAATCGGGATGGTTGGACTGGTGGAAGATGTACGCCGCGTGGTGCAACCTGGATTCAAACGGGAAGGCGATTTGATTGCGCTCTTAGGAACCACCGCGGATGATCTGGCGCTTAGCGAATACGCAGTGACGGTCGGCGAGCAATCGGTCTCCGACTTGATCGCAAACGGCCAAGTGCCTGAAGTGGATTTAAAACTGGAGAAGGCACTTCAGGATGCGTGTTTGGAAGCTGCTGAAGCTGGACTGTTGCAGTCAGCACACGATTGTTCCGATGGCGGGCTGGCTATCGCGCTCGCTGAATCTTGCTTCACTTCCTTGAACCGCGAAGCGATCGGAGCTGATCTGAATTTAGCTGGAGCGTTGCCGGTAAGCACACTGCTTTTCGCTGAAACACCGTCGCGCATCGTCATCAGCTTTAGTGAAGAGCGACGCGAGTCGATTGCAGCGATTACGCAACAACACAACGTTCCTTTATCGATTCTGGGCAAGGCCGGCGGTAAGGACCTTTCCATCAGGGTGAATGGCGAGCCCGCGATCGATCAGCCTGTTGCGGAGTTGGAGAGTGCCTGGCGCAATTCTTTGTCGCAAAAGCTCGAAGCTCAGGCTATGGCCGCAGGAAGGGAATGACTCTCATTCTCACCGGGCTTCAGCCCGGTGCTGACATGGTCAGTTTCTTTTCGGAAACCGTTCTATAGAACGGTTTCAGACCCAGAGCCGTATCGACACCGCGCTCAAGCGCGGTGAGAATGAGAGTTCGCCACTACAATTGAATAGTCCTGGACGAAGTGACCGGAACCTAACAGTTGCATCCCGTCATCTACCTCAATCGCACAATGCTGGCAGCCACAAAAGCACGGGTGGCGCCCGTTTCGTCCGCCATGTTGTACGGTCGCGGCGTCTTCACTACCGTCGCCATCTACCAGGGCAAGCCTTTTCTCTGGCCGGAACATTGGCGGCGCCTGCTCGATCATGCAGCCCGCTTGCATATCGATTGCGGCGGTTGTACGGAAACCGGCGTCGGCGACGCGCTTCGCAAACTAATCAACGTGAACAACGTTGCCGACGGTCGGGCACGCATCATTCTCCTCGCGCGCAGCGGCCGCGACTTTTGGAAAATGAAAGCACCCGGCGCGAAGCAAACCGACATGTTGATCATGACGGGCGAAGCGCAAAAGGTTCCCGCTTCAGGAATCACACTTGCCGTCTCACCTTACCGGCTCAACACTCTGTCGCCACTCAGCGGAATTAGAAGTCTCAACTATCTCGAACAGGTGTTGTCGTGGGAAGAAGCGCAGGCTCGCGAATTCGATGAAGCAGTTATGCTGAATGAGCGCGGCGAGATTGCCGCAGCGACGATGGCGAACCTCTTTTGGGTAAGGGAAGGGACGGTTTACACGCCGGCACTCAGCACCGGCGCGGTTGCCGGTATTACCCGCAGCACAGTTTTAAAGCTGGCGGAAGCCGATGCAATTCCGGTCGTAGAAGGGATTTACGAACTCAGTGATTTAGTTGAGGCCGATGAGGTTTTTCTGACTTCGGCAAATCTGGGTGTGGCGGTGGTCACAACCTTCGACTTTCGCAAGTATGCAGTTACGGCTGAAAGCATCGGCGCCCGCCTGAGAAAAGCGTTCCGCACTTTAGTTCAAACTAGTTAGATCCCCGCTACTTATTTCCTGATCAGCACTACCGGCGCCTGTTCGGCCGCTCGAATCTTCTGAAAGAAGCTTCGGACCGATTGGTACTGATCTACTGGAATGCTGCCGGCTCGTTGCGCCAACGTGCGCGTGAAAACCAGCTCGCCATCTTTCACTTCGTAGGATGTTTTGTAGGAGCCAAAGGTCGTATCAAGCTTTACGGCATCAGGTAGTTCGTCTACCGCAAAATCCACAGGGAGCTTAACCCGCACTGTTTCGCTATAGGCGCGCGCTTCAAGTACGACTGGATATTGGCGCGTCGGTTCCGTCAGCGAGAGCGCTTCGCGGCGCGAGACCACCGCAGGCTTGAAAACCAGCAGGCGGTTTTGCATCAACTGCCCATACGCGTGAGCCGTGAATTCGACGTTCAGATCAAAACGGCCAGTCTCTTTGTTATCGGTCGGCTCAATTTTTGAGATCTTCGCGGCTGGCGCTCCGTCGGAAACCCAGCTTTCGATGGTCTTCAAATATTGAGGCCCCGATAGATGTCGAAACTCGCGGCGAAAGTCGGCGGCGGTTTGTCCGTTGGCTTTCTCGCTCAACACTGCCGAGATCGCTCCGTCGGAACTTAGCATGACCTGAGTTTGACGGTCGAAAAAACTGGATTCCGGCGGCAGCGTCGGCATGCGCATTAATTGTCCCGCCTCACCCGCAGCTAGTAATGCATAGCTTCCCTGTTCCACTTCCGGCAAATCACCAAGCGGCGTGTGGGGATCGGTGGCGTCAAAGATTAATAAGCGTCCCAGGGTGGCATGCTGTATCACGGTGGGACTTTGCGTGTCGTCAGAAACCTTCACCGCAATGATGCAGTGGTTGAACTGACGCGGTGAGGCCCATTCCTGGCGCACAAAAACCGGGTCTCCCAAATAAATAAATACAGGATACGCCGAGATGTTGATGGCCTGCAGCAGCGCCCGCATTAAGTTCGCCTTGTCCTTGCAGTCGCCGTAGGCCTTAGCCAACACCTGCGAAGCGGAATGCGGTCTATAACCATTGCCACGTCCAATACCGATGTCGATCGAAATGTATTGCAGTCCCTGCACAAAGCGAGCAATTGCCCTGATGCGATCCAACTCGGTTTTGGCATTTGCTGTCAGCTCACGTGCTTTCGCGCTAACACTGGCGTCAGGTATTGCTTGCGGATCGTGTAGGGCCGTCCCCCAGCGCGAAACCTGGACCCAATCTTCGAATCCTTTCGCGATCGCTCCTTGACCGCTTTCGGGAAGAAAATAGTTGACTGCAATTCGGGGCGCGAGACTCTGTACTCCTGGACTCGCGGGTTCATATTTAATTGGACGCAAATCACCAAGTTGCCAAACGTAAGTAGAGCCGCTGATGCTGGGCTCTATATTGGCATGATTGAAAGTTATGCTGCTCGCCTTCCAGCCGGAAGGTAACGTCAGACTGTAACGAGAGGACAAAGTGGGCAGGCGCGCTTGAAAGTTCCAGGTGTCCTGATTAAAGAGCGGCCGATCTTCACTGGTCGCCTGATAACCAAAGACTTCATCAGTATCGGCATCTGCTGAAGCATCGATAACTTTCACGCGGTACTCGTTGTAGATGTCGTTAGCATCCGTGATCCGGTCCGCTGTCTCGTCCTTACCGTACTTCTTCACAAAACCATTCGCGCGGATTAGCCAGGCAGTCAGCTCGCGCACTTTACTGCTGTTGGTCAAATAGCCTTCGTTTGCCCGAGCATAACCTCTCCCTTCCCGCCGGAGGATGCGGACGGCAAAAAGCGTGGAAATTGTCACGCGGCCGTCGCTGTCGACGACTACCGACTGCTCATGCCGCAACACTACGGCCGGAACATCCTTGTCATAAACCGGCACCTTCATTGCAGCCGCTTGCTGTAACCACGACGGGGCTTCATCCCCTGAGGCCCGAGCCACACTGATAGTGAGTAACAGCAAACAACTGCAGATGGCGATTTTGAAATACATGATTCTCCTCTTCAGTTATTGCAACAGTTATTGCGAAGACGCGGTACTCGCGGACTGTTTCAACGTCACGGTGTGGCCATCACTCTTGTGCAGCGCATCGAAGTACGCCTTGAGCCGGTCGTAACCGGTCACCGGATAGATGATCGAGTTCTTGCCGCCGAAGAAAAAGTTGCGGCGGAAGACGAGGCCCTTCCTGTCATCTGTCACGCCGAGGGTAGGTTTGTAGCCGCTCACACCGGGGCTCTCAAACGGCGCCGGCGCATCTGCATTGTCGAGTGCATAACCCGCGGGCAGCGTGATTTTTACCTCGTCTTCTTCCGACCAGGGGTAGTTAAAGTAAACGTCATACTTGCGCGCGCTGGCGGAAAAGAGCGGCCCATTTCCGTGTTGAAAAAACGCGGGCTCAAGGAACAATCTCTTTCCCGTGCGCTGGGCATAGCCGGCGACTTTAATGTGGTAGGAATAGACAAACGGTTTAATTAGGTCGGTAACGTTTTCGATCTTGATGTTCGAAATCTCCGCGGTGCTCATCCGGCTCTTAATGCTCTCGCGCAAGGTCTCTTCCCGCTGGACCGGAGAATCGTCATCGTCCCACTCTTTTCTCTCCACTCCCATGTGGCCGAAGTATTCGACCCGCACATCGCCTTCTAGCGTTCCATCGTCCGCGAGGGTAAGTTGGGCGGTTCGTTTTACCTTCGACAGCTCGGGCGGCGACATGGGTGTGCTAATCCAGGTTGGCTGTTTGGGATCGGAAAGCAACGCTTCTTGCCCTTCTTCCTGCCAACGCAACATTCCGTGAGTCACATAGGTGCTCGCGGGATCATAGAACGCCAACTATCACCGACTTTGACTGCAATATCGTAGGTTTGCAGGAAATAGTCGTCGGGAAACGAACGGTCAAGGAAGATATCGCTTCGATCAGCCAGGTTCACAACACGCGCTTCGAATCCGGCCGCATTCGCGAGCGACGCGAAGAGCAGATCAATGTCCTGACCGGTACCCATGCCTCGCTTCAAGGTGTCTGAGGGAGACTTATTCTCTTTGAATTTCTCGAGTTGTTCTCTAGTAAAGCCGGAGGCATCGTCGTTGATGTTTTTTATCTTCGCGCGGCAGAACTCAAACAAACGTTCCAACTTTGCTTCGGGAGTCGCCGCATCGCCTATCACGGTTGCTGCGGCTTGTTTAATTTCGTCGTTAGCCTTCATTCGGGATTTGTACAGGTCGTAGACTTTCTTCCCAAATGAATTCCAAAAAGCGTCGCCTTCCAAATTGGTTTCTTCGGAGTAGTAAACCAGCATCCACGGCCGCACCGAATCTTCCGGTGGCATGCGCGGCTCTTCCCGAAATGCCGGAACGTTGCTCATGGTAATGCTGTAGAAGCCGTCCTTCTCTTTTACAAACGGAGTGGGCGAACCATTAAACGTCTGTGCCCGCATGCTGAAAGGAAAACCGGGAAGTGAGAGGGGTTTGAGGTAGTACTTGACGAGATGAACCGGCACCTCACGTTGGAAGTACAGGCGAATATAATTCGCTAGCCGATCGTTGCGTACTTCCTTCCAACGGTATTCGATCACGGCTCCCGGTTCGACGCCGGGCATGGCGAACGATTTCGCTTTGACCTTTACGCCGTTAGCTTTCTGTATCGTGCGCTCCAGCACGTCGTTCTTTTTGAGTTCTACGATCGTGCCATCGGCTTTCACAGTGCGCGCAGCTATATCTTGAACACGCCAATTACCCAGAAAAGGTATGTCGATCTTGCTGTGTGCTTCACGCCCTCGCTCGGTGAAAATTTTTATTCGCACATAGTGCTTGATAACTGTGCGCGGGGTCGAGCCCTCCATTTCGTCGAACAAACGGATTTCCCAGAACAGAGCTTCAGCATCAGCGTCTTTCTCCACTGCTGCGGCTTTCAAGGCCAGCGCTGCAGGATCGATGGGTTTCCAATCCTCACCTCCGGCAGCTCGGTTTATTGTGGGAGTTGAGAGCAGGCAGAAAACGGCGATACAGAAAGCGAGGGCGAAGGGGGGTCTTCTCATTTTATTAACCTCTTGAGTGTTTCTTACTTTGGCGGGCCAGGGCTCGGTTAGGACGCCGGTTTGGATTCCGTCCTGATTCTAATACCAAGAAAAGCTTCGGGGCAACGGAATTCAGCCGCTTTTGATTGAAAGGAACCCCGGCAGAACTGTGGGTCATCAGAATCGTCAATTAGCCACGAGACGCTCTCTGGACCGCTTGGTGATCCTGGCATCACGTCCAACTGCACGACTATCAAAGCGGTAATGTCCTAAATCTGTAGGGGCGGCACTCTGTGGCCGCCCCAGTTTGAGATTATGGGGGCGCCCACGAAGGGACTCCCCTACATCTGTTTAATGAGGACACTACCTTCAAAGGGGGCTCACACGCTCCCAAGCACCCCATGTTATAATTTCGCTTAGTTTTCACAGGATATCGACCCGCGATCAATTCAGGAGGACTCAAAAAGGTTATGGCCACCCAACTCAGTCGCGCCGGCACGTCACTCGGCAGGATCGAAGAATTATTAGGCGAGAACGCCCGCATGTTGCTTGACCATAAATCCCAGACTATCGCGAAAGAACTGATCAATTTGCCGGGTCCGGACTTCATCGATCGCGTCTGGGCGCAGTCGGATCGCTCGCCCGCAGTCCTGAGATCGATGCAATCGCTCTTTAATAACGGCCGGCTCGCGGGTACAGGCTATCTCTCGATTTTGCCGGTCGATCAGGGCATTGAACACTCAGCCGGCGCTTCTTTCGCCCCTAATCCGCAGTACTTCGACCCGGACAATATCGTCAAACTTGCGATTGAAGGCGGTTGTAACGCAGTTGCGTCGACGTTTGGCGTGCTCGGTAGTGTCGCGCGCCGTTATGCGCACAAAATTCCTTTTATCGTAAAAATCAATCACAACGAGTTGTTGACCTTGCCGAACAGGTTTGACCAGGTGCTGTTTGGAACTGTGAAAGAAGCTCACAACATGGGCGCTGTGGCTGTCGGGGCCACGATCTACTTCGGCTCCGACGAATCAACGCGTCAGCTCAAAGAAATTGGTGAGGCCTTCGCCCAGGCACATGAACTCGGCATGGCGTGCATCCTCTGGTGTTACCTGCGCAATTCAAAATTCAAAACTGCTGAAGGCGACATGAATGCTTCGGCTGACTTGACGAGTCAGGCTAATCATTTGGGTGTAACAATTCAGGCTGACATCATCAAGCAAAAGCTGCCGGAGCGAGCCGGCGGCTATACGTCAGTAGAGAAAGCTTTGGGAAGTTCCTATGGAAAGACGAGCAAGATTGTTAACGAGAAACTGATCACCGATAACCCAATCGACATGGTTCGCTATCAGGTCGCTAACTGCTACATGGGCCGCTGCGGTCTGATCAATTCCGGGGGCGAGTCGAAGGGCGCCAGCGATCTTGCTGAAGCAGTGCGCACCGCAGTCATCAATAAACGTGGCGGCGGCACCGGGTTGATTTCCGGACGTAAAGCGTTTCAACGGCCCATGAGCGAAGGTGTGGAACTGCTCAACGCGATTCAGGACGTTTACCTCAGTGAGGAAATAACGGTGGCCTGATTCACAAGCCTCAGGTCTCAAGTCTCATGTCTCAAGACCCAAGTCCCAGGACTCAAGTGTCAATAACTCAAACTTGAAACCTGAATCTGAGGCTTGCGACTTGAGGCTTGAGGCTTGAGACAGGGACTTGCCCTGAGACTTGCTTTTTTTCTTTGACCAATCCCCCTGCGCCTCGAGCTTCGTATATATCCGTTGATACGGCCAGCATCTTGAACGTCGAACCTGCACAAATCTCAGATATTGAGTTGCTCCACGCCGTGGCACGAAGCGAGGAGGGCGCCCTTACTGCGCTCTACGACCGCTATCGCCTAATCCTCTTCGGTCTCCTCGTTCGTATATTAAACAGCCGCGAAGAAGCGGAGGATGTTCTACAGGAAGTGTTTTTGCAGGTCTGGCGGCGCGCTGCTGATTTTGACGAAGAACGGGGACGACCTTTTACGTGGCTGGTGACGTTGACGCGCAGTCGCGGTATCGATCGCTTGAGAGGGTTGGCAGCGCGCCAGCGTCTCAATGATTCAGCCGCGCTGGAAGTTGGCCCCGAGGCCTCCGACGCAGTCGCGGACACGCTTCATGCGGAACAGCGTGAAATTATTGCCAGCGCACTGGCAAGTCTTCCGGCAGAGCAAGGCCGGGCTCTGAAACTCGCCTACTTTGAAGGCTTGACCCAGTCTGAGATAGCTGCTCGATTGGGTAGTCCGTTAGGAACAGTTAAGACGCGCATGCGCGCAGGAATGACCACGTTAAGAGAACTCCTGACCGACCAACCCCAGAATTTTTTCGGTTCAGGACCAGGTTAAGACAGAGTCCTAATGGCAGTTCACGAAGATTACAAAGAGATGCTGGCGGCGCACGGACTAGGTGCGCTCGACGTGGAGGAAGCTCGCACGCTCGAATTGCATTTGCGGGACTGTGCCGAATGTAGTCAGGAGTTAGACGAGTGGAAAGCAACGGCGGCGATGTTGGCCCTGGAACCTGCGCCAGTCGCCCCTTCGGAGCAATTAAGAAATCGAATCATCGATGCTGTCCGCACTGATGTTGCTAAATCAAAAGCTCTTGGCCGAACAGTTGCCGACGCGGCAGCCTCGCAACGGGAAGGGGCAAATGTCGTTTCGCTGCCAACTTACCGTAGGAGTTCATCCGGCATACCGTCATGGTTTGCGATTGCCGCGGGACTCGTGTTTGTTGTGCTGCTGGGCTCCTTGTTTGTCCTTTGGCAACAAAACAAAGCCGCGCGCCAAGAGTTAGCGCGGCTCGCTGCTAAAGTAGAGGAAACTCAACAACAGGTCGCTCGACAGCGCGAGGTGATCGAGCTCGTAAACGCGCCCGGAGCTCGCGTGTCTGAACTCGCCGGCACGAAGGAAATGCCGGGCGCCCATGGCATGGTCGCCTACGATAAGAACGGTCGCGCAATCCTGATGGCTAAAGGTCTGCCAACGCCCCCTGTGGGTAAGGCCTATCAACTCTGGTTTATTGCTGGTGGCAAACCCATGCCCGGCAAGGTCTTTACCACTGATGCGTCGGGCACCGGCACACTCACAGACAATATGCCTTCCGCAGCAATGAACTCGCCGATCTTCGCGATTACGCTTGAACCAGCGGGGGGCGTTCAAGCACCAACCGGCGCCATCTACCTAAGCAGTGGGGCTTAACTGTCTTCACCCCCCAGTCGGAGCGCCTGATCGCTGTGTTTCCTCACACAAAAACGAGTGGCAGAGAAAAGTCCTGGAAAGTGAATTCTATTGTTCGAAGATGTTCGTTAGGGAAGTCGCTAGATGCGGGGAAACATACTGACGGCATTTACCCAATAGAAAAAGTGAGCTTTTAAGCACTCTACTCTTCGCGCAGTAAACCTTGCCGCAGTGCGTACCGCACCATGTCAACGCGACTCCGTAGGTTGAGTTTACCCATCAGTCTGACCTTATAGGTTTCTACGGTCTTGACGCTGATATTGA
>JBPCMI010000242.1:0-15211 GCA_051002415.1 Pyrinomonadaceae bacterium | reverse complement strand
AGATTTTCACCGCGCAAACTCTGGAAATAATGTTCGACGAAAAAGTCGAGCTCCCAGGAAAGTTTTGCTTCGTCGAAGGCCAACCGGCTTGAAATAGATTTCGTTTGGTGGGCCTTCTCCGTCGCCTTCTGGATGCGCGCAATCAAATTCATCGCACTCTCTTTGTAGTCATCGACTTCTGTTTCGGTCGCCGTTTCGTAAACCTTACAAAGCTGCCGGTCCCCCAGATCCTCCTGCACAATAATTCCCGCTGAGCCATCGACCGCGTAAATTTCAGGGACGGCGATATCGCTCTGTAAAAAGAGGCGAGTTACATCGAGATACGGATGCAGGTCCGGATCAAACGGGTCGGGGTAGACGGCGGCAACGGCTTTGCCGTGCTTCCAGGGAACGCGGAAATAGCTTCGAGTGGAAGCGTCGGGCGTCAGGGCTTCAGTCTGCGGCTCTGCAAATCCCTGAGACTGAAGAAACTTCGAGAGCCGGTCGGTCGTGGAGAGTTCAAAAGCGTTCGCCAACTGTTTTACTGAACTCATTTCTGCGGAGGTCGTCGGGAGACTCAGCTTAACGTTTGCTTAAAAATAAGCGGGACCTTTAGAGTCCCGCGCAGTCTGGAATTGTGAACTGGCGCGATTGTATCACTGGCTCAAAGGCACGACAAAATTATCGCCTTTAACCGCACCGCGCAAAGCCTTTGCCGGCGCCTGCTTCCCCGCAACCAGCGAGTTACGCACCACAATGGCGTTTTCAATCACCTCGCCAGACTTAATGCGCACGCCATCAGCTAGAACGGAACGACTCACCCGTGCGCCCGCTTCTACTACAACATCGTCCCAGAGCACCGCGTCGCTGACTTCGGCGGCAGCCGAGACCACACATCGCGCTCCGATCGATAGTTTTTCGTGCCGGGCTGCCAGCATCGCGAGGCTAATGTCCAGATAGCGCTGCAAGGTCGAAAGCTCATACCAAGTGCCTGAGGAAATGTGGACGGCGACGCGCTCGCCCTGCCGCATCGCCTCCGGGTAAACGTCGGTTGTGGAGTGAGAAAAAACTCCGCGGGGAATGTACTCGAAAATACGCGGCTCAAGAATCTGAATCCCTGTAAACATCAGCGGCGGTTGGTCTCCCGCTGAGTCTCGATGCGGCATTCCCCCGAATCGTTTAAGAAGTCCGTTGGCAGTTTCCACTACTGTGAAGCGCTCATACTTCGTGTTTGGAAGCAGAACTAAGGTGGCGATCGCGTCGGATTCCCGATGTGTTTTCAGCGCAGCATCGAGATCGATATCGGTGATGAGTTTGCCGTTGATAACAAGGAAGGTCTCCGATTCGAAGAAGCTGCGCGCGTTATCGAGAGCCCCACTCGTTCCCAGGATCACCGGTTCGTCGATGTATTGGAGTTTGACTCCAAACTGACGGCCATCGCCCAGCGCCCGGCGAACAGAGTCAGGATGATGATGAAGGTTTACGAGGATGTCGCGCCAGCCATAGCTGGCCAGGTATTCCGCCACGTAACCGACCAATGGTTTACCCAGAATAGGAATCGCTGGTTTGGTGCGGTCTTCGGTTAACGGCCACAGACGTGTGCCATAGCCGGCGGAAAGAATCATTGCGCGCATGCAAGATATTCTAAGCGGATGGAAGTCGTTTCAGGTAGGAGGGTGTGAACTGATTAAGAAGCTTTGGAAGCGTCGCGAATCATCAAGTCGAAAGTGCCCGGCGAGACTTTGCGAAAGCGCGTGTTGCGATTTAGAGAAACAGCGACGCTGATAGTCGGATTAGCGCCAGTGAATTTGAACCCACCTTCAAGCAGTCGGTTATAGATCTCGTTCACATGCAGCGGGCCGCCTTCTTCGCGCAATAACAATGTCACGGCCTGAGGAATGGTGCGGTCGAGAAACCGATCGCTGACAGCTTCAACATTACTGCGAACAGTGGGTATCTCCTGGCGCCGAGCTTCGCGATGCTCCATTCCGAGAGGCGCGCGCGACTGGCCAGACGACTGACGCATGGCATTTTCAAGTTCAAGATCAGACGGTAAGCCGGCAGCGAGGCTGCTCGACGAGAGTACTGACGAGAGCAGCCGGTAGATGGCGGCTTCCGACTGACTCGCCAGGGTATCCATCTCCGCCAGTTCGGCGCGCACGGCATCGGCTTCAACTTCAAGTTCACGAAGCCGAGCCGCTAGATGCATTCGTGCCGCCCGCGATTGCCGCAGGCTTTGTTCCAGCCGGGATAGAAGATTTTCGTTAGGACGTTCCATCGGAGGGAATCTTAGTGGGAATCGTGCCTTTAGACAACACTTTTCGCCTGAGGAAAAGAACGCTCAGTCCGTCCCCGGAAGGGGACTCTCGCGCCTTCGGCGTGAATTGGATGAACCCCGCCCTGGATCGAGCATCTACCTCTCCCGGTCTAAAACATAAGTGGGAATAGATCGAAGGGCATCGCAATACTCCGAATCGGGCAAAACATTTAGTGCGGTTCGAGCCGCTTCGGCAAACTCATCCGCACGCGCCCGTGCGCGCTCGAGGCCGCCCACACGGTCCACGGCATCCAGCAATTCAGCCCGCGACACACTCTCGTAATTTCCAGCTTTGATTACGGTTTCGATCTTCCCAGTGATAGAAGGATCGCTTTCCAGCAAATAAATCAATGGGAGGGTAACCTTGCCTGCCAGCAGATCCACACCCGCGGCCTTTCCCAGCAATTCATCAGTCGCGGTGAAGTCGAGCAGATCGTCCGTCAGCTGAAAAGCCGTGCCCAAATTCAAGCCAAAATCTCGCAGCGCTGTCCGCTGCGTTTCGTCCGCTTCTCCGAGGATCGCGCCAACCTCACAACAAGCGCTAAAGAGGTACGCTGTTTTTCTTTCCAGTACGTCGAGGTAGCCTGGCTCTGAGACGTCTATGCGGCCCAGCATGTCCAGTTGCAGCAATTCCCCTTCAGTCATCTTTCGCGTGACGGCAGTGAGAATATCCAGTATCGGCAGCGACCGCTCCGCCAGGCTGGTTTCGAAAGCCGACATATAAAGCCAGTCGCCCATCAGCACAGCTGTCTCGTTCCCGTAGACCGCATTCACCGTGGGGCGATCCCGACGCGTTTCAGCGCTGTCGATGATGTCGTCGTGCACGAGGGTCGCCGTGTGGAGGAACTCCATGACGGTCGCCATCCGAATCGAGTTGTAGCGGCCACCATTGCCGCCTACGGCGTAGTTCGCCAATATCGTTAAGGCAGGCCGCACTCTCTTCCCGCCCGAAGCGCGCAGGTAATCAGCGATGTAATCAATCACCTGGACGTTTGAACGCGCCTGGCGCTCAAACTCCCCCTCCACCTGGGCCAGCTCCGCGGCAATTAGGCTAAAGATGCGGCGCGCGGAAATTCGCGCATCTTCATCGAGGGCTATGGTGTGACCGGAAGTCTGCATCTAGTTTGAGCGGTAATTAGTGAACTGCATGTGAATTCCGAAGTCTTTTTCCTTCAGCTTGGCGATGATGTCCTGCAAAGTATCCCGGTCTTTCCCGGACACGCGAACGACATCGGCCTGAATCGATGCTTGAACCTTTGCTTTGGAATCTTTGATGAAGCGGACTACCTCTTTTGCCTTGTCTTGCGGAATTCCCTGCTGGATCGCCACATGTTGGCGGACCGTGCCGCCGCCTGCAAGCTCAACAGTGCCGTAGTTTAAAGCCTTAAGAGGCACGCCGCGGCGCACAAGTTTCTGCTGCAAAATGTCGTTCATGTTGCGCAGTTTGGTGTCGTCTTCCGCTGTCAGCAGGAGGGACTCCTTCTCGAGAACAACGTTGGCAGCGCTGCCCTTGAAATCGAACCGCTGCCTCACTTCTTTGATTGTCTGGTTGATCGCGTTAGTCATTTCCGCGCGGTCAACTTCAGAAACGATGTCGAAAGAGTTTTGCTGAGCCATGCCTGTGGGTTTAATTTCCAGCCTGGTGATGTGGTCCTCGTACGAGGAGGATAGCATCAAATCGTGAGCATGTGAAAGTTGGCGCTAAACCCCTTGCAGGCGAAAGATCGCAGCGAAATTGGCGGTAGTTATCCGGCCAATCTCTTCTAAACTAATTCCGCGAATTGTGGCGAGGCACCGTGCAGTTTCAACGACGCGAGCTGGTTCGTTTCGCTTTCCGCGGAAAGGAACGGGGGTTAAGTAAGGACAATCTGTTTCTATTAAAAGGCGGTTGAGTGGGAGCTGGCTCGCAATCGCGCGTAGATCGTCAGCCTTCTTGAAGGTGATATTTCCAGAAAAGGAAATGTAGAAACCAAGATCGATAGCGGCAAGCGCCAATTCCAACGAGCCTCCAAAGCAATGCATGATCCCGCCCCTTGAAGAATGTGAAGATTGCTGATATTCGCTGCGCAAGATCTCGATGGTGTCGGCGTCGGCGCTGCGCGTGTGGATTACTACCGGAAGATCGCAAGCGCGCGCGGCCTGCAGTTGACGTTGAAACACTTGCCGTTGCGTGTCGCGTGGCGAATTGTCGTAGTGATAGTCGAGGCCGATTTCTCCCCAGGCCAGGATCTTAGAAGACCCTGCAACTAGACTCCGGATTCTGGCTTCCGCCGCGTCGTCGAAGAGTTTGGCGTCGTGAGGGTGGACGCCGATGGCTGCGTAAATGTTTTCGTAGGCAGCGGCAAGACTGACGGCCCTCTCGAAAGCACCGCTGTGGGGATCCCCGGTGCCCACATTTAGAATTGTCGTGACGCCAGCATCAGCCGCTCGCTTGATGACTTCCTCACGATCGGCGTCAAACTCCTCTCCGTCTATGTGTGCGTGCGAGTCAATGAACATAAGTTGATTTCAGAAGCGTAGGGATAAACAACTTAGACCGCCATCCATCTTTTGAAACTCGCTCATGTCTAGCGCAATCGTCTGGTAATTAAGCGACGCCAATGTTTGCGCGAACCTCGAGTAGCCTCCGGCGATCAATACCTTGTCGTTAACCCGAACACAATTCGCTGCATATTCTTCGCCGTCGGCCACGTGCACAAGCTGGTAATCTGAAAATTCTTTGAAGCGAGCCAGTGCGTCTATTACCACCAGGCGATTATCGCCGAGCGAGGCCAAGCCGCTTTTCAAGTGAAGCAAGCCGTCAATACCGCGAATGTCGATCAAACTATGAGTTTTGCCGAGCGCAGTTAAGAATCGGCCCAGCTGTCCTGCCCCGGCTTCATTAGTTCGTTCCGAGATGCCGATGAAATACTGGTTACCTGCTTCGCAGACGTCACCGCCATCGAGGCAACCGGGATCGTGAATCGATTCGAATCTGGAGAAGAACTGTTTAATAGTTTCCGCGACACTCGCTACTTCGCCGGCACGACTCACGGCCCCGGGTCGAGTAAGAACCACAGATTCACCCACGATGACAGCGGTATCTTCGATGAACGTCGAATCCGGATAAGCATTGTCAGGTTCCAGGTTAGTCAGCACCAGCCCACAGCGCTCGAGCGTTTGGCAGTACGCTTGATGCTGTTCTAGTGCGCGCGCGTAATCCGGCGCGCCAAGATCGGCAGTTGTAAGGCCGTCCAGGAAACTCGGAGCTGGCTGGCGAACGATTGCCTGATGCATACAGTTGGTAAACTGAGATTGCAATCAAGTGTATTCCATATCGGTAAGAAAATCGGAATTTATACACCATATGATCTTGGGAAATGTGAAACTGCCGCTTATCGAAAGTGGCATAAATGTTGCCGTTTTTTAGCGCACAAGGGAGGGGATAATAAGATGATCAAGAGATTCGGCGGAGTTATTTTGGGACTGGTTCTGGTTTTTGGGGCGGTTGGCGCTAGTGGGCTCACGGCGCACGCACAGTATCAGCGCGATGGTAGATGGGAGCGGGATCGCAATTCGCGCCGCGACCGCGACAATGATCGCCGCTGGCGCAACCGTCGCAATGATCGCTTACAAGGACGTGGCTACAACAACGGCCGCTACGGGTACCCAGGCAATAACAACGGTCGCTATGGCAACGGCCGCTACAACAATGGCCGTAATGGAAATTACGGCAGCAACAATTATGAGCTCAATCGCGGCTACCAGCAGGGACTAAGCACGGGGTCAAGCGATGCGCGTCGTGGACAGAGCTACAACCCGCAACGGTCGCGATACTACCGCAACCCGTCTTCGTACGAGTTCCGCGAGGGATTTGTCCGCGGTTATGACCAGGGTTACCGCCAGTATGCCGGTTACAACAACAACGGCTACAACCGCAGCAACAATGGGAGCGTTTGGAGCCAGATTTTGGGTCTTCCATAAATAAGTTTGCGTGTACTTTCACGCGTCCATGTAAACCTTAACAACTGAAGAATGCCGCGAGTCTTTCGCGGCATTTTTTCGTTAGCCTACCTGAGGATTCGGACTGCTTGCCACCGGTAAGTTTCCGCAGCTCCATTTCTCTACCTCCCAAACACAATTCAGGCTATTATCCGGCCCACAAAAAGGAGAAGCTATGAAGAAGTGGTTGATTCGGATCGTCCTGTTCCTCGTTGGGCTGATTGCTGCGGTCTTTGTATTAGGAGCGTTACTTCCTGAAGAACATCACGCCTCGCGAACTCTCATTACAAAGCAATCACCACAGGCAATTTGGGACGCGATAAACGACCATGCAACCGAGCCACAATGGCGGACCGACGTCGCTAGTGTGACATTGCTTGGGGAACGCGAGGGCAAGCCTGTTTGGCAGGAGAATTATAAAGACGGAAATAGAGTGACGTTGATTACCACTGAAGCGAAGGCGCCAACAAGAATGGTGCGCGAGCTAACAGATCTTGAAGGACCATTTAGTGGACGCTGGGAAATCGATATCACGCCAACGCCGGCCGGAAGCAACATCACCGTGACAGAAATTGGCAAGGTTTCCAACCCACTCTTTCGCTTTGTCTCAAAATTTATCATTGGCCACACAACCTTTATGGAGAGATACCTGAAAGGGCTGGCCGGGAAATTCGGCGAGCAACCGCAGTTCGCCAACTGAGTCAGCTGACGAAAACACCGAGAAGGAACAATGAGAGACACTTATCAGTCAGGGTTTAGCAGGCGGCCTGGGCGCAAACTGACAGTTGGCGCTACGGCGATCGCGCTTATCGTGATCGTAGCGGCTGTTGTCGCTTCAACCGGATCGGTATCGTCTCAATCTGTTGATCTCAAGCCCTGTACCGTCACGGGCGTTGAAGGTCGTGTGTTATGCGGCACGCACGAGGTTTTCGAAAATCGCGCTACGCGCACGGGCCGCAGGATTAGTTTGAAGATAGTTGTCTTCGCGGCTACTGGTTCTAATCCACAGCCGGATCCTTTTGTTTATATTCCTGGTGGTCCTGGTTCATCGGCGACAGAGGACGCGCCCTACCTCGCCAAGCCTTTCGCTCGCATTCGCGAACAACGCGACCTGCTTTTTGTCGATCAGCGTGGCACCGGGGAATCTAATCCGCTCAACTGTAAATTCTTCGATGAAGCCAACCCGCAAAGCTTCTTCGGCTACTTCTTCCCGCTAGCAGATGTTCGCAAGTGCCGCGAGGAGCTCGAACCGAAGGCGGATCTAAAACTCTACACCACGCCGATCGCGATGGACGATTTGGACGAGGTTCGCTCGGCTCTCGGCTACAAACAGCTGAATTTGTATGGCGCTTCCTATGGCACTCGCGCCGCCCTGGTCTATCTAAGACAACATGGGCCCCACGTGCGCACGGTTACCCTCTTTGGCGTGTCGCCGACGAATCAGTTTATGCCTCGCATATTTCCGCAGGACACGGAACGCGCGCTTCAGGGTGTGCTAGCAGAATGCGCTGGGGACGCACAGTGCAGCAAGACTTTTCCGAACCTGCAGGCCGAAGCGAAACTCGTTTTGCAAAGACTGATCAAAGCGCCGGTAGAAGTGGAGTTAACTAAAGAACCAGCTCGAAACGAGAACCGGGCACAAAACGCCGCGCCAATAAAATTCAAGGTAATGCTCTCGCGCGATCTGGTGGCGGAAGCTATTCGCTACATGCTTTACAATCCGGCAGCGGCCCTGCGGATTCCTTTGTTCTTGCACCTGGCCGCCCAGAACAATTTCGTACCTCTCGGGCAAGCTGCGCTTGAATATCGCCTTGGCATCGTAGCGACGGGCAGCAACGGCATGTACCTATCGGTTACCTGTGCCGAGGATCTTCCGTGGGTTAAAGCGAGCGAAGCGAAACAACTCGCGGCAAATACTTTTCTTGGCGAGTATCGATACCGTCAGCAGTCTGAAGCTTGCGGGCTGTGGCCGCGTGCGGAGATCGGGTCAGGCTACAGTCAGCCGGTCGTCTCAAACGTGCCGGTTTTAATTTTCACTGGCGAATGGGATCCGGTGACGCCGCCGGCGAATGGAGCGGGGGCGGCTCGACACCTGGCGAAGAGTTTGAACTTAGTCGTGCCGCACGGCGGACACGGTTTCAATGGTCTCGAAGGCACCGATTGCATCGATCGCTTGCAGGCCGAATTCGTCGCCAAAGGAACAACCGAGGGTTTGGATGCTGATTGTGTGAAAGCGATTAAGCGCAAGCCGTGGGATCTGGAGATGAAGAAGTAGGTCAGTAGTCAGTGGTCCGTGGTCAGTAGTTAGTGGTCAATAGTTAGTGGTCAGTTGTCAGTGGTTAGTAGTCAGTTGGCAGTCGTTAAATTCCAAGCAGCAGTTACCAACGCAAGGCGAAAAGCTGCAATCGACCTCAGACCACCTAACTACTGACAACTGACCACTAACCACTGACAGCCCCCTTCAATCAACAACCCGCACCATAACTTCCGCACCATTCGTCCGGATCTCGGGAACGTACATCGCATGTCCCAAGACAGGGAGGGCATGGAAGCCACCCGGCACCTCGGCGCGCATTTCATAACTCACCTGCCAAACTCCCTCCGGCAGCTTGTCGATGAAAAGCGCCAGCTTGCGATCGCGGAGCTCCTGATAAACCCAGCGTGTGCGTCCAGTAAAATCAGTCGTGGCCGTGTAGCTCATCATTTCTGACCTGGTACTGTTCAAGGCACCAGACTTGATCTCTTTCACGAAGACATTTTCGCCGCTGCGCAATTGCACCGCTTCCAGACCAGCGGGTTTCAGATCCTCGAACAACAGATATTCGTAGTTGTTCTTCGCTTCGATTGTCAGCACCACCTCCACGCGATCGCCGCTCTTCACTGTCTCACCATCCCTTAACGGCACTCGTTCCGAGACAATCCCCTTTAGCAACGTGTGGTGATTCACCAGTTTGAAATACTGGCGTCGCACGAAGATTTCGTTACCGGCGGGAGTTAACGGCTCTTCAAGACTGAAAAAGCTGGCCTCCGCGGAAAAATAAATCGGCCCGCTTCCTGATGTGCGTCGAATTTCAACTGAATTGGCGCCATCACGAATTAGCTGTTGTGGAATCGCGAATTTGCTCGGCCCTGCCAAGGCCTGGTCCGCATTAAGCTGGCGCGTCGCCACTGACTGCCCGTTGACGAGCACCTCATATCCCAGCGAAGGCGACACTTCCCCGCTCTTTCGCAAATAATCGTTGAGCGTCAGAACCACGATTGCCGTGTCGCGTGTGTTACTCCACTGTGCGCCGCGGCGGTTCTTGATCAGCCAATTCGTTACCGGCTCGATCAATCTGTTCTGTGGATCAATCGCTAAAAGTGCCCGCAACGCAAAGGAAGTAGCTTCGACGCCTCCGTCAGACCAGCGCCAGTAAATTCCGTCTTCGCCCCAGTGTGCGGTCGCCATTACGGAAGCATCAGAAGCCTGACCACCTCGCTGAACGATGGAATTGTCAGGCTTGGAATCAAGTTTGACGCCATTCTCGAGATTACGGACGAGCGTCCGCGCTTCAGTGGTCTTGCCGAAGTAATGCGCGGAGAGGGCTAACAACGCGCGCGTGTATGCGTTTAGCCGATCCCGATTCGTATAGAGGTTCGCAAACGCCTTCGCTTGAAACTCAGTTTGCTCGGAGTCCTTGTGCGTAGCACGATGTACGGCAAGGGCGTGTAGCATCCAAGCCTGCGAATCATGGTTCGATTCTTCTTCAACAAGTTCCTTGTCTAGATACGCTGCCGCACGCTCTGCTACGTCGGGATTGATCTCGAGGCCGGCATCCTGAGCAAGAGCCAAACCCCACAGCACATAAGCGGTCATGAAGTGGTCGCTCTCACCTTCCTTCCACCAGCCCCAGCCACCGTCAGGGTGTTGAAAGTTGTACAGCCTTTCCAGGCTCTGCTTCGTGATGGTATGCAACTCATTCAGATCGCGCTTGCCTTTCGTATGAGTCTGCTGTGCTGTTTCCGGCTGAATCCCGCCAAAGACCCTTCCCATCACTGACTCAGGTTTCAAACCGAGATCGCTCAAGGTCTTCGCCGTAATTGCCGCCGGCAAGAAACGGCTCATCGTCTGTTCCGTACAACCGTACGGGTAGTCAATGAGGTACGGCAAAGCATCAAGCATCGTGACAGCGAGACTAGGAGCGACTTGAACAGAGAGTGTAGTGCTGTCGGCCCTTCGTGCCGCAGGAAGGTCCAGCGAGACCGCTACGCTATCGGCGCGCATCTTTCCTGAGCGGGAAAGAAACTTTTTAATCCCGTGTTCATAGACCGTGTAACTCTTCTCCATCGCATCAGCGTATTTGTCGCCGCGCGCTTCGACTTTCAACTTCGCTTCGCCTGCGTGGGTGACTACGACGAGCCAATCAACGCGGGCTTCGCTACCGGCTTTTACTTCAACCGTTGCCTGTTCGCTCTGAATTGGAGCGCCATCAACGATGAGCCGGGAGATGGTTAAGCCCTCAGCCTTCAGCGCAGCGGAAACGTTAAGCGACTGGTCCGTGTTGTTGTTGATTACGCCGGAGACGGTAACTTGATCGCCGACAACGAAGAAGCGAGGCGCTTGCAACCGCACGATCAGCGGTTGCTTCGTTCTCGTCGAGGCGTTACCGATGCCGAACTGGTTTCCGGTTGTGGCTACTCGAGCGGTGGCCTGCCAGGTTGTTAACGAGTCGGGGTATTTAACTTTGATTGACGCGGTGCCATTGCCGTCAGTGTGCACATCTGGCTGCCAAAGAATCGTCGAACGAAAATCACTGCGTACCTGCACCGCTGGCTCGGCTGTTTGGACTGCTGAAGGCGATTCCTGAGGAGCTGCCGCCAGCAGTGCGTTCATATTGCCTTCAAAGCGGCGGCTCTGGGGCAGGTTGGTAATCGCCCTTTGCTGAATTCCATCGGCGACGATCTCAGACGTCGAAGCAGCCCGAGAGAGGCCCGCCATGTCTCCGCGACCTACAAAATAATCAACTCTCTGCTTCCTGCTCCTGGCGTCAACTTCATTGTCTTTGTGATCGACAAGCTGACCTTTTTCGAGCTCAACCAGCCGGGCATAAGACTTTTGATCAAAGGTGCTTTGTGTCTGCACCTGGAGCGTCCGCTTGCGACCGTAGTAAAACTGACGCGGATCACCAGCGTAGTCCTGCTGAATGTACTTCACTGACTCGTCGATCAAACCCAAAGCAACTTCGGCAGCAACTGGGCGACCGTCAGCGTCTTTCGTAGTAATCCAAAGCGTGCCCTCTTGTCGTGGTTCATATTGGCCGCGATCCGATTTCACATCCACGGTCAGAAACTGTCGCACCGGAGGCACAACCAATTGTTTTATAGTCGCGAACAGCTGAGCGTTGCTGATCATCGCGGCATTGAGAAAAATATTGGGAATGTGCTTTTCCTCGATCGGCAGTTCGATTAGTTTGGCAGTGCCTGTCACATGCACGACGCGGTAACTAAACAGGCCCTCTCCTTCGACACTGAACAAGACATAGCGATCGCCTTCGGGCACGAACAACATCACTGGGGTTGTTTCACCCGCTCGCACCGTGTCCTTATCAACGACGATTTCGATGCCCTGCTGCCGATAGCCCAACTCCGTCGAAGCATTGTTTGCTACAAACACGTATGTTTCAGCTTTAATTGGAGGCAGAGGTCTTTCGCGTTTCGTTGCACTGATCTGCGAGCCCTGGCTGCTAAGCCAGGCGAGGCGATAGTAGCCTTCCCGCTCGGTCTGAAAGGTCAACTGCCCCATGCCTTCGGCATCAGTCTTCACAACCTGTGTTGCGATATCGTCGTGTTGGTAGCCATAAAACTTGATCCGCCACGGTTTTTTTCCTTTGCCGGCTGGGGGCGGAAAGACGCCAGGCTTTCCTTTTAAGATGCGCAGCTCCTCGCCCTTAACTTCACGATCATTAGGATCGAGCCACACTTCCCACCAGTAGTCGCGCGTGATCTTGACCGTGCCGGTTGTTGCCACCGGCTGTTCATTCGCATCCACAGCCTTGAAGTTGACGGTAATTTTCTCCTGGGGACGGTAGATGTTTCGTTCGGCGCGCGGGTAGACGTAATAGCGATGACGCGTAACGCGCACGTTATCGGCAGCCACGATTTCGCGCCGCGACGAATCAGTGACTCGAGCTTCGACGCGATATTCGAAGTCCTGATTGTAGTTTTCTCGCGGGGTGTCGAAAGTCAGGACGGCTTTACCGGTTGCGTCTGTTTTGAATACTTCTCGTTTGATTACCTGGCCCGCACCGCCGTAGTGGTAGGCGTAGCGCCCATTCTGTTCGAAGTCCTCGTAGTACCAGGGATATTCTCGATAAGGGAACCAGTAGTGATAGAAAGGTTTTTGATAGACCACCACCTCAACTGATGCATTGCTTACCGGCCCGCCGAAGTAGTAATCGGCTTGAATATTAACTTCAATTTTTTCTCCCAGACGATATGTCTTTTTCTTTCCTTCAACCTCCGGTGTTTTGACTGACACTTTGAATTCCGGCAGCTTGTATTCCTCGAGTCTGAAAAGGATCGCCGAACCAATACCGTTGGCTCGTCCCTGATCCCAAAACTGAACGTTGTAGGCGCCGAGCGGCAGTTCCTCGCCGAGTTCAAAGGAACTCCAGGCGCTGCCAAATGAATTAAGCGTGGCTTTGCCTTCGCTCACCTTAGCGCCGCGCGGATCGGTGATCTGATATTCAACGATCTGATCTGAGGGCGTCGTGTAGGCGCCATTGCTTAACCGGCGCGCGATAAATTTCCACTGCACTTTTTCTTTCGGGCGGTAGGCGGGCCGATCTGTGAAGGCGTAGATTCGCCACCCGTCGCCGGGGTCAATGTAATTGGTGTTGCCTGCTGAGAACGCCTGCGAATCATTTGGTGCGGCTGCAGTCACGAAGAGACCCCGTGAATTGGTGTCATGTTTTAGCGTAAAACTTGCGAGACCATCGCTGTTTGTATTTTGTCTTAACTTGCGCCAGTGCCATTTGTTGTTCTGGTAATAGCTTTCCCACAGTGCCACCTGCGCATTAGCGATGGGAGCGCCGCTGAGAGCCTTAGCGAAAAACACCAGGGCCTGTTTTGGAGTCGTCTTCAAAACAATTGAAGCATCAGTGACCAGGAGCACGTCACGAGAGGTTAACGCTCCGCCTCTAGCTTCCAGTAGATAAGCGCCCACCGGTAACTCGCCGTCGATACGCAGCTGCTCACTAAAGGGTCTGTGTTGTCCCTTGTCGGGTAAATCCTTCACCCAGCTCTTAACTACTTCGCGTCCCGCCGTTGGTAATCGTTGAATCCAACCAACGTTTTCTTCTGACGCTTCGGCGTCCTCGTCTTCTGAAGATCTGGTGAAACGCACGTCACGCGTTAGATCTATGCGGTAGAGTGCGAAGCTGACTTTGTTGAGATTGCGAGCACTAAGGGAAAATTGAAGCTCGGAGGTTGGTAAAAAGATATTCGATACGGCGATTCCAAGTGCGGGATCGGTAATATTCTTGATCTGCTGAAGCGCTTGGTCGTAATAGCGAGTCTCCCCCTTTTTAAATTCACGCAGTAGTCGCCGATAGATCTCAATAGCTTCAATATAGTTGGTTTCCTGTTGCCATTGGCCGTCTTCCCGTTCGCGCAGGGTGCCATAATTGTTTACCCACTCCGCGTAGTGATAGAGCGCGTCGTCGTACCACTCCGACAGCTTCCCGGCTTTGAGCGCAGCTTCAAATTCATCAGCAACCCGATCGCGCGACTCCCAATCGCCGCCGTTATTGCGCATGGTCATCGCGATCAGGAAATGCAGGTGGATTCGTTCGCTCTCGTCGGTACTTATCTTCAGCGCATTCTCGAGAACATTTAGCGGAATGTAATTGCCGTAGTAGGTGTAGTAGTAATTGTCGTTAGTGCGTGGCGCTTCCGAAGCCTTGAAGACAATTCGCAGGTAACGCTCGCGAGCGCGTTGGATGTCGCGCTGGCCGCTCCACCAATCGAGCGCCAGGTGATAGTGTGGCCAGGCGTTGTTCCAGTTGAGCTGATTGCGGCGCGTCCAGTAGAAGTCGCCCAGCGACTCGTGCGCTTCCGCCCAAATGAAGTCACGCTCCTCTTCCTTATCTCTAATGCGAATCAGCTCGTCGAGTTGCTTTTGGGCCTGCTCATACTTCGTGTTGTCTGTGGTTTCCGTGGCCGACTGCGAGCGCCAGAGTGTATCGGCGACGCGAAACTCCACCCAGCGCGACTCCGCTTGGGGCAGCGCAGCTTTATCGATGGCACTGTAGATCTCATGAGCGCGGGCGTAAGAGCCTTCGGCATAAGCGCGTTCCGCAGCTGATTTCGATTGCGGGTAATCTGCCTGTTGCGCGACGCCATAGAAGAGGAGAATGAGCAGAGCTGCGAATGAAAAGATTTTCATATGTAGTAGTCGGTGCGCTTAGGTTAGTTTTGTTTGGTCAGCCACGCACACTTGTGCCTATACGAGTCAGTAAGCTTAGGAAGACCTTTTGTTCCGGGCTTGATGAGACTGAAGCCGAGGTGTGCCGTTCGTTAGAACAAACATCGCGCCCGAGAGTTGCCCGTCTCTTGTCAGGCCAACTGTTTAATGAACGTAGGTTTAGGCGAGACTTGCAAGCAAGATTCTTAATTGCCTATTGAACGATTGGCACTTAGCGGAATGAGGTCATTACCAGGTCGCGGTAGTTCGGTGGCGGGGTTGATTGCCCATTGCAATTGCCGACTGCGATTGATTGATACGCGCAGTCGGCAATCGGCAATGACCTAGCGTCCTCTTGTTGTTTTCGTCGATGGGGCGGGTAGCGCAGCTGCAGATTGAGGAGCATTGGTTCAGCGGCGCGGACTCCGTCGCGGTAGTACACGAGTTGCGGCGCAGGAGCATGACCTTCTGCGCTCCACCGCCGTGCTTTT
>JBPCMI010000241.1:0-14061 GCA_051002415.1 Pyrinomonadaceae bacterium | reverse complement strand
CACGATCAGTGAAGGTGCGATTGAGCCCTGGACCAGGCCGCAGCATGAATGGGCCCAAGACGAGCTAAAGCAGTTTTGCAAGTCGGAAAAAATTCCACTCAACGTCCCTTTCAATCAGCTATCACGCCAGGAGCAGCGGGCGATCATCGAAGGCAAGAAAGAATGGAGCGGCGTGCGTGGTTTCTTCGAATGGCTGGAGACGAAGAAATACAAACTGCACGTTCGAGTTTTCCTTTCGAAATATCGCGGCTACACAATTTGTCCTGATTGTGGCGGCGAGCGCCTGCGGCGTGAGGCGCGCGACGTGAAAGTCGGCGGCCGTTCTTTGCCAGAAGCTTGCTCCCTCTCGATTAAGGACGCAGCCGTCTTTTTTGATTCGTTGCAGTTGTCGACTGAGCAGACCGCCATCGCCGAAAGGATTCTTTTCGAGATTCGCCGGCGCGTTCACTTTCTGGTGGATGTTGGTTTGGATTACCTGACTCTTGATCGCCTGGCTTCAACGCTGTCGGGAGGCGAGGCCCAAAGAATCCAGTTAGCGACGAATCTCGGTTCTTCACTCGTCGGCGCGCTCTATGTCTTGGACGAGCCATCGATCGGTCTTCATCCCCGCGATAATGAACGCCTGATCAACCTCCTGCGAAATCTGCGGGACATCGGAAACACCGTCCTCGTAGTTGAGCATGATGCCGAGATGATGCGGGCTGCTGATCACATCCTCGACATCGGACCTGCCGCCGGCGAACTAGGCGGACGCATAATTTTTGAGGGCGGCTTCAATGAGCTCCTAAAGAGCGAAGGATCGTTGACCGCGCGTTATCTACGCGGCGAGACGGAGATCAAAGGGCCAAAACAACGGCGACTGTTCCGCGATCGCAAGCTCGTACTCACCGGGGCATCCGAGCACAACTTGAAGGCGATTGATGTGGAGCTACCGCTCGACATGATGGTTTGCGTGACGGGCGTCAGTGGCTCGGGCAAGTCGACATTAATTCACGACTGCATCTATGCCGGCTTGAAAAAGCAAAAGGGAGACTGGCAGGGACATGTCGGCGCGTTTCACAAGTTAGACGGAGGACATTTGATTGACGACGTAATTCTTGTCGATCAATCGCCGATTGGTCGCACCCCACGTTCTAATCCTGTTACCTATATCAAGATCTACGATGCGATCAGGGAAGTCTTCGCGACTACACGCGAAGCGCAAGCACGCGGACTCGATCCGTCTCACTTCTCTTTCAATCTTCCGGGAGGCCGTTGCGAGGTTTGTCAGGGCGACGGCACTGTCACCGTCGAGATGCAATTCCTTGCAGACGTGGAATTGGTTTGCGAAGAGTGTAAAGGCACTCGATTCAAGCAACAGATTCTCGACGTGCGTTATCGCGGCAAGAACATTCATGAAGTCTTGAGTCTCACGGTGCGTGAGGCAATCAACTTCTTTCGCGAAGTTCCGCGAGTAACCAATCGCCTGCGAGTGTTGGACGAAGTTGGCTTGGGTTATCTGCGACTCGGGCAATCAGCAACGACCCTCTCCGGTGGCGAAGCGCAGCGCATCAAACTCGCAGCGCATCTTTCGAAGCGAACCGGCGCCAAGACGCTTTATATTTTTGATGAGCCCACAACGGGCCTTCATTTCGATGACATTAATAAATTGCTGGCAGCGTTTCGCGCCTTGATCGATGCCGGGGGTTCACTGCTGGTCATCGAACACAATCTTGACGTAATCAAAACGGCTGACTATGTGATCGACCTTGGTCCTGAAGGCGGCGACGCGGGGGGATACGTTGTGGGTACAGGTACGCCCGAACAAATTATGAAGCTGCCCCGTTCATATACCGGAAAGTTCTTGAAGCAATATTTGGCGTCGCAAAATGGGCGGTCCGCCAAGCCGCAACGAAATGGGAAACACGGATGATTGAATCATCGAATCATCGAATCCTTGAATCATCGAATCATCGGGTTATCGGGTGATTAAGTCATTGGGAGATTGAGTGATTGAGTGATTCTCAATTAGAAGCAATGACTCAATGACCCGATGACTCAATGACTCAATGACTCAATCACCCGATGATTCAATGATCCGACGAACCAATCACCTCGGAGGACGCAAATTCATGAGTCTCAAGCAGCAGATCATTTCCGACCTTACCGCGTCGATGAAAGCGCAGGACACTGCACGCACTTCGACGCTGAGAATGGTTAAGGCAGGAATTGTGAACCGTGAGATTGAAAAAGGCGGCGGGCTGGATGACGATGAAATGGCAAAGCTGCTGCGCTCGATGGTGAAACAACGAAAGGACTCTGTCGAGCAATTCGAGAAAGGTGCGCGTCCCGAGTTGGCGGCAAAAGAACAGGCCGAGATTGTGGTGATTGAGGCTTACCTGCCGCAGGGCGCGTCGCAGGACGAGATCGAACAAGCTGTTGCCGCGGCTATTGCCGAGACAGATGCGGCTTCGATGAAAGATATGGGAAAGGTGATGAAAGCCGTGCAGGCCACCCTCGGCGGCAAGAATGCCGACGGGCGGACGATCAGTGAAGCGGTGAAAGCGAAGCTCGGCAGCTTTTAGTGGATCGCGAAAAAGTTCAAATCTACTTACTTTATCGGGACAATTTCATTCACACGCGCTTTAGCGCGGTGTAGCTATAGACGAACCGAATTGGAAACCGTTTTAAACGGTTTCCCTGTCTAACCTGCGATATCACCGGGCTAAAGCCCCGGTGAGAATGAAAGCCCCAAGAATCAATTGTCCGAAACGCCTAACCAGTCGCGAAGTACCTGGCTCGCGCCATCGCTCTTCATCCTCGCTGCCCTGGCTCTCGCCATCCTGCAGCTCCGCAACCAGGGACGCAGCTGGTGGTGTTCCTGCCATCAATACTTTCCCTGGGCCGGCGACATCTGGAGCTCTCACAACTCCCAACACCTATTCGATCCTTATTCATTCACCCATGTTCTACATGGTTTTGCGTTCTGTTGGCTGTTGACACTGGCCATCCCGCGAGTATCAGTATCCTGGCGACTGGGGCTGGCAACTCTCCTGGAAGCCGCCTGGGAAGTATTTGAAAACACAGAGTTCGTGATTCAGCGATATCGCGAAGAGACTGCCGCGCTCGGATACAACGGCGACTCGGTCTTCAATTCATTCGGCGACATCCTGACTTGCATTGTCGGCTTCATGATCGCGCAAAGGCTCGGCTTCAAACGCAGTGTCCTCGTTTTCGTGGCGACTGAGTTGGTGCTAATCCTCTGGATCAGAGACAGCTTGCTGCTGGAGATCTTGATGCTGGTTTATCCGATCGAGTCGCTGAAAGCGTGGCAAATGGCCTCATAGCCATTCGTTGAAATCTATTTAGTAAAGTTCGTGACACTCCATAAAAGAGTTCTGCCATGCGAACGATTCACCTTTCCTGCTCCACCCGATTGCCACTTTGCTCGTTTCAAACTATAACTTTAATAGTTACCGTTCTCGATTGAAGCTTCTTGCAATTGCCTCTAAGGCACTATGATGCAACGCATGGATGGAGTAGCTATCACAAAAATGCCTCGAACCCTTACAATTCATGGCGGTGATGCTCGCGAGCTCGCATGGATCCCAGATGAATCAGTTCACTTAGTAGTGACCTCGCCTCCATATTGGACCCTCAAACGGTATCCCGAGAACGACCTTCAACTCGGGCACGTAGCTGATTATGAACATTTTCACGACGAACTAGAGAAAGTTTGGGCTCACTGCTTGCGAGCCTTGGTGCCCGGTGGTCGAGTCGTCTGTGTTGTGGGAGACGTTTGCTTGTCGCGACGCAAACATGGCCGTCATGTTGTTATGCCTTTGCATGCAGACATCCTGGTGAGAGCGCGGCGCCTCGGTTTCGACAATTTGAATCCTATTATCTGGTACAAGATTTCTAATGCGAACTACGAGGTTGAGAACGGGTCCTCATTCTTAGGAAAACCCTACGAACCCAACGCGATTATTAAAAATGACATTGAATTCATCTTGATGCTTCGCAAGCCCGGAGGGTACAGGCAGCCAACAACAAACCAGCGTGATTCTTCGCGACTGACCAAGGAAGAATACAGCGAATGGTTCCAGCAGATCTGGACTGTTCCAGGCGAGTCGACCAGAGAGCATCCCGCACCGTTTCCTGAGAAGGTAGCCTATCGCCTGATTCGAATGTTCTCATTTACGGGTGACACTGTGTTGGACCCTTTCATGGGAACCGGCACCACGTTGCTTGCAGCGGCTCGATGCGATCGCAACGCAATCGGAGTGGAACTCGAAAACGACTACATCAAAATTGCGAAACGGAGGCTAGATAAACAACTATCTGGATTGTTCCAGCATGAGGCTCCGGTAGTGGTCACTGACAAAAGCGATTTTCATACTTCTCAACAAGTCGCTTGATAACGTTGTCATAATGAGACGGACTCAATGGGTCTGGAATGTCTGGCACCAGTGTCGGCGGATTGACCCCATCGTAATTGACCACAATTACAGCCAACGCCTCCGGAAGCTCGACTGCATCGCTAGGAATATCTCGTAATGGAATATTCTCAAATACCTTAATTGTATCGGCTACGACCTTATCCATTTTGAACTTAGGTCGTTTTAGGCCCTTCGCGAAAGAGTCAGGATTCTCATAAGCCTCTGACGTATTAATGACTACGGTCGCGCCCACCACGCAATCCCGCCGATGATTATGCATATGTCCGCAATAGGCAATGATGTCACCATAGCGGTTTTTCCGCGCCTTCCCGTGCGCCGTCATGATCGTCTTGTGCTCAACCGAAAGCTGAACGCTAAACGGACTATTTGGCTCACCCTTAACTGCCAGCACTAGGTCTATATTTCGAACTGTCAGGCCAGCCTCGCCAACGGACACATTCGCATTTTTGATAGGAATCAAAGTGTGGGATTTTGTCAGGACGCGGATGGCTTTGATTGAAGAATTTCGCAAGTCGTCTAGAACGTACTCCGACATTGCATCCGAGTTCCGCGCTCCACGCGGATTGAAGCCGATGTTATCGTTCATCCATCGGACGTATAATTCCGGGCCCATCATTCGGCTTCGGATGCTATCAGACCCCCTGAAAGTTCAGCAATACAGATTACGCAACATAAGACCCTCGCTTGCTTCCCCTCTACCCTTTCCGTATAATCCTCCGCTTGCTCGAAGCCGTCGGTTCTGTCCTGTGGGTTCGCGCCCACTTTTTCTTTTGGGGCAAGCTTTTTGGAGGTAAGGGGTGGGCCCCAGTTCGATTGAAGAACGCGTAAAAGCGATTGCGGAAAAGGTGGCTATCGACCAGGGTCTGGAGTTAGTCCACGCTGAAGTCGCCGGCCCCGAGAACAAGCCTATTGTTCGCGTTTTCATCGACAAACCGGCCGGAGTTACCCATCAGGATTGCTCCGAAGTGAGTCTGCACCTCGGCACGATTCTCGATGTTGAAGACTTCATCCACGCTTCCTATACGCTGGAAGTTTCGTCGCCCGGTTTAGATCGCGGCCTTTACAAACGGGCTGATTACGAACGTTTTGCCGGCAGTTTAGCGAAGGTCAAGACCAAGCGGCCGATTGGCAACCAACGTAACTTTCGTGGGCGGTTGGTCGGAGTCGAAGGCGACGAAGTGCTCTTTGACGATAACACTAATGGTCGCGTCAGAATCGGTATCGAGACGATTGTGAAAGCGAACCTGGAAATAGATTTCGACGCGGAACTGCGACACCGCTAACGCGTCAGTAACAACAATTGAATAGGCTCAGCGACGCGGAAGCGATTCGGGCGTCGAGCCACTCGGGAGACTTAAGTGAGTTCATCCATAGCACAAAACATCGAGGCCCTTTGCCAGGAGCAGGGGATCGAACGCGACCTCGTCATCGAAGCCATGAAAGAGGCGGTGCGCGCGGCTGCCAAAAAACAGTTTCGCTCCGGCGAGGACATCCAGGTCGATTGGAATCCGGAAACGGGCATCGAGCTGTCAGCTTCTAAAGTTGTCGTTGAAGAAGTGATCGACGCTGCAACTGAACTATCTATCGATGAAGCTCGCGAACTTGGTGGCGATGAAGTCGAAGTGGGCGATGCTCTCTTGCTGCCGTTGCCGATGGAAGAACTGGGAAGGATCGCCGCGCAAACAGCGAAACAGATCCTGTTTCAGAAAGTCAGGGACGCAGTCCGCAACAATGTGTACGAGCAGTACATCGACAAGACGGGCGATCTGGTTAACGGCTACGTCAAGCGTTTTGAGCGCGGGAACATTATCGTCGACTTAGGAAACCTGGAGGCGATCCTGCCTCGCTCGCAACAGTCGCGGGGCGAACAGTGGAACCAGGGCGAAAGAATTCGCGTCGTAATCAACAACGTATCCAAAGAGTCCAAAGGTCCCCAGGTTGAAGTCTCGCGCACATCGCCTGAGTTGTTGCTCCGCTTGTTCGAGATGGAGGTTCCGGAGATTTACGACGGCACCGTGGTGATCAAGTCGGCCGTTCGCGAACCGGGTGAACGAGCGAAAATCGCCGTCACCTCGAACGAGCGCGACGTAGATCCAGTGGGTGCTTGCGTCGGCATGAAAGGTTCGCGCGTCCAGGCCATCATTCGCGAGCTGCGTGGGGAAAAGATCGACATTATTGAGTGGTCTGACGAGCCGTCTGTGTTTGCCGCTAATGCTTTGTCGCCGGCCAAGGTTAATCAGGTGCGCATTACGGACATCGAGAATCGCCAGATGGAAGTGATCGTGAACGAAGATCAGCTTTCACTGGCCATCGGCAAGCGCGGGCAAAACGTTCGCCTCGCGACCAAGCTGGTGGGTTGGAACATCGACATTCGCAGCGAGGAAGAGATCAAGCGCGAAGTCACGGAACAGATGGGTGCCTTGATTGCTTCCGGCGGTTCCGTGCCGTTGTCTGCGATCGAAGGCGTAACCGCTCAACAAACGGATGCTCTTGCTTTACACGGGATTAATGACATCGATGCTCTGGCGCAAATCTCTGTCGACGACCTCGTCGAGTTCCTTGACGTGAGTTTGGACGAGGCCGAGACAATCTTGAGCGCTGCCAAGGCCGTGATCGCTATCCGCGATACGAGCATCCAGGGCGCCAGTGCCGAAACCGATGTAACAGACGAAGTAGAAACAACCGAAGAACTAGAGGTCGCTCCAAGCGACGATGAATCCGCTGTGGAATTTGGTGCCGACTCCACTGAAGAGCCTGACGAAACTGACGCAGGGTATGACGAGGCGGTGGCGAATGGAACTCCCTTCTCCGCCGAGCCGGAAATACTGGCCCAGTACTCGGCCGACCCGGTAGCCGTAACTGAAGCAGAACCGGTTTCTCTCGAAGAGTTGATTTTGCAGGAACCCGGCCGCGATCTGCGCCCGGACACGATTACCCCCGCGCCGGACATAACTTCAACAGGCGCGGCTTCGATGGAATACGCCGAAGAGGTTGCCGAGAACGGTTTGACACTTGAAGAAGTGGCTGCTCTTGAAACTTCTGAACTTGATAACGCAACAGCTCCCGAAAGCGAAGATGCTGCAGCAGGCGGGGGCAGTGACGACGAGAAGCAAGATGCTTCGACAGACGCAGCACAGTAAAGCAAGCGCGCACGCTGGTTCATCCAGCGTGTGGCGCTGCTCGCTCCACCACCCCGCGTTGCACTTCTGACGCACGCTTCGAGGTGGTTAAGAGCGAGTTTCTTAATCACATACGAAGAGTCGGGGACGCATGGCCCTGAGCGTCCGAGAAGGAGTGCATGACCACCTCCAAAATCCGCATTTATGACCTGGCAAAGGAGCTGAAGCTCGACACCAAACGGCTGATCGAAGAGGTCCGCCGCGAAGGAGTCGACGTCAGCGTTCCTTCCAACTCCGTTTCCAAGGAGTTGGCTGAAAAGATCCGCAACAAGTATTTCCCGAAAAAGGAAACTACTGTTAAGCGGGCTATCAAGGTCGTTAAGAAAGCCGCGCGTCCGGTGGAAGAGGCGCCCGCCGCCGAGCCCGAGACTCCAGTTGCTCCAGAACTGAAACCAATCCCGGAACCGGTTGCCGCTGAAGCTGACGTTGAACCAGCTCCCGCAAAAGTAGCGCGGCCCGTCGTCGCTACAAAGCTACTCAAGAAACTGCCACCGGCAACGCGAGCGGAAGCTCCAGAGCTGGCTGAGGTGGATTTCGAGCCACCACTGTTACCCGAGGTTGTTGAAGAAGAAGAACTACCTGCGCTCGCTGCGTCGAGCGCGCCTGCCGCGTCAGCGCCGGAAGCGGCCAAAGTGCCTGGTTCGTCCATTAGAGTGATGCGGCCGACCGCAGCGGCGCTGAATGCCGGTATTCGTCCCGGCGAGCGAGCGCCCACTCCCATCCCGCAGCCAGTCACGCCGAAGGAACGCGCCGAACGCAGCAGCCGCGTCCGAGAGCGCAACTCGCTTACACGAACCGAACGCCAGGGCACGCCCGGCGAAACCAGCACGCCGCAAACTACTTACATTCCACCGCCGGACGCTGGACGTCGTCGTTCGCGACGCGCGCCCGTGCGCGGAGGCCGCAAAGCCGAAGGCAAAGGTGGGCGTTTCGATAAGGGTGATTTTATTCCACCGCCGCGCACGCTTTCGCTTGAAGATCGCATCGCCGGCAGGATGGATGCGTCGGTTCCCGGTGAGCTAAAACCCGCTCGCCTCGTCGAGGGTTCAACAGTAAAAGAGTTTGCCGAAAAGCTGGGAATCAAACCCAAAGATGTCGTCGCTCTGCTGCTGCAACGCGGAGTTTTCGCCACTATCAACCAACCATTGAACGATGACGTCGCGGTCGATCTCGGCAAACGATTCGGTTACGACGTCGCTTTCGTGCCCTACGAAGAAATGGTTGCTGAAGAGGAGTTTGAAGAACTGATTGCCGCCGATGCCGACGACGTTGAGCTTCCGCGAGCTCCAGTGGTAACCGTCATGGGTCACGTAGATCACGGCAAGACTTCTCTGCTTGATGGAATTCGCGCGACCGACGTGGCCGGCGGCGAGGCCGGCGGAATCACGCAACACATTGGCGCCTACAGCGTCCAGGTACCGAACCCGGAGAACAAGGCGGAAACGCGCCGTGTGGTGTTCCTCGACACGCCTGGTCACGAAGCCTTCACTATGATGCGCGCCCGCGGAGCAAAGGCAACCGACATCGTCGTGCTTGTCGTCGCCGCAGACGACGGCGTCATGCCCCAGACAATTGAAGCAATTGAACACTCGCGCGCGGCGAAGGTGCCAATCATTGTCGCTATCAATAAGATCGACAAACCGGATGCGAATCCTGATCGCGTGAAGCAGGAGCTGGCAACGCAGGGATTGTCGCCAGTCGAGTGGGGTGGGGAAACAGAAATGGTTGCCGTTTCAGCGAAGAAGCGTCAGAACATCGACACCTTACTCGAGACCATTCTTCTCAGCTCGGACATTTTGAATCTGCGAGCGAGTCCCACTCGTTTAGCTTCGGGCGTGGTCCTGGAAGCGAAACTCGATCGCGGCCGTGGTCCCGTGGCGACTGTTCTTGTGCAACAGGGCACGCTGCGTACCCACGACCCGTTCATCGTGGGACAGATTTCCGGAAAAGTTCGTGCGATGTTCAACGATCGCGGTGAGGCCATTTCCGAAGCAATCCCCGCAACGCCAGTCGAAGTTCTCGGACTGCAAGGTGTGCCTCAAGCCGGAGAGAGTTTCCAGGTAGTTGCAGACATCGGCAAGGCACAGCAAATCTCGCAACATCGCCAGATGATCAGCCGTCAAGCTGCGTTGCTGCAAACAACCAAGCGCGGTATTGAGGCCCTCGGCGAGAGTGAAGTAAAGGAACTGCTGGTGGTTATTAAGGCTGACGTGCAAGGTTCGGTGGAAGTTTTGAAGTCTACGCTGCAAAAACTTTCAACCGAGCGCGTGAAAGTAAAAGTGATTCGTTCGGGAGTGGGCGCCATCACCGAGTCTGATGTGTTGCTGGCATCGGCGACGCAAGCAGGTTCGTCCTCTTCCGCCGTGGTCATTATCGGTTTCAATGTCAGACCTGAATCGCGCGCCGCGGATCTGGCAAAGCAGGAAGCGGTCGATATCCGGCTCCACTCGATCATTTACAAGGTCGAAGAAGAAATTCGCGCAGCCATGATTGGCATGCTCGAAGCCATCGAGCGCGAGAAGATCATCGGCAAGGCCGACGTGCGCGAAGTCTTCAAGGTCCCACGTGTCGGCGCAGTAGCCGGATCGATGGTGATCGACGGCAACATTCGCCGCAATGCGCGCGCCCGCTTGATTCGTGACAGCGTAGTTAGTTGGGAAGGCAACATCATTTCCCTGCGACGCTTCAAGGACGATGTTTCGGAAGTGCGTGAGGGTTTCGAGTGCGGTATCGGCCTGGAAAACTTCAACGACATCAAGGTCGGCGATCAGATTGAAGCCTACATTGTCGAGAAGGTCGCAGCCACGGAACTTTAAGAAGGGAAGAGGGCGGAGGGATGAGGGATGAGGGATAAAATCTTGAGCGGTGGAAGCTAACGTAAGCCCACTCAGATTTCAGCCCTCAGCCTTCAGCCCTCAGTTCTTGGAACAATGCGTCGCCCGGAAAGAGTTGCAGACATTCTCCGTGAGGAGATTTCGCAGATTGTGGGATTTGAACTGGAGGACCCGCGGCTCACCATGGTCGCTGTGACCGACGTACGTCTTTCAGAAAACCTCAAAGCGGCGCGCGTGTATTTCACCGTTGCCGGAACTGAAGAGGAACACCGCCTTGCTCTTAGCGCTTTGAATCACGCCGCGCCTTACGTTCGCAAACAGCTTGGCCTCTCGCTTAATCTTCCGCGCACCCCGGAAATTCATTTCGTGCGCGATCGAGTCGAAGAGCAAGGCGAGCGGGTAGACAAACTGTTGGACAAAATTGAAAGAGATTGGGCCAGTGAAGAAAGGATGAATGATGAATGATGAATGATGAGTATGAAAACTGCGATGAACCAGCTTTGAGGCTGATTTTTATCACGGCTTTCATCCCTCATCCCTAATCCTTCATCCCTTACAAGATGCTTAGCCAAGTAGTTGAAGTGATCGAATCGAAGCGTCGTTTCGGCATCACCTCGCACATTCGCCCCGACGGTGACAGCCTCGGATCATCACTCGGTCTTTACTGGTTGTTGCGCGCGCTCGACAAGGACGTTGAAGTCATCATGCGCGACCCGGTGCCGCAGGCCTACAAACAACTTCCCGGAGCTGAAACAGTTCGCGTCACCCCCGCAGTTGATCGTCCCTACCATGCAGTATTTGTGATCGAGTGCTCCGACATTACGCGGCCCGGCTTGCTAGATCTGGAGCAACAGTTAGTCGTCAATATCGACCACCATTCCACGACCGCACTGTTTGGCAAGATCAATTGGATCGACTCAACGGCTTCGGCGGTTGGCGAAATGATCTACAACCTTTGCAAAGCCACGGGCGTACGCGTGACGAAAGAAATTGCCGAGTGCGTCTATACGGCGCTGATCACCGATACCGGGTCTTTCCATTACTCGAATACTACCGAACGCACTTTCAAAGTTGCGTCGGAGCTGGTGCGCACCGGTGTGAGGCCGGCGAAAACTGCTGAGGCCGTGTTTGCCAGTTATCCCTGGAGCCGGATCCAGTTATTGGGGGAAGTTCTGACAACTGCGCACCGCGACCTTACCGGCCGCGTAGCTTGCATGAGGTTGACGCGTGAGATGCAGGAAAGAACCGCGGCGCCGGAAGAGGTGACCGACGGTTTTGTTAACTACCCGCTGACGGTGGGCGAAGTGGAAGCGACGGCCCTCTTGAAGGAAGGCGAGCCGGGGATCTACCGGACCAGCCTGCGTTCGAAAGGTGAGGTGAACGTAGCTCGCGTTGCTGAAAAGTTTGGTGGTGGCGGTCATCGCAACGCCGCCGGCTGCACCTTGAAAGGCGATTGGGATGAAGTAGAGCGCCAGATCATCGGATTGCTACAAGATGCCGTGCAAAGAGCAAATGGCGGTAAGGAGTCAGGACTCAGGAGTCAGGGGTCAGAGGAAGACGGTAGGCAGTAGGCAGTAGGCAGTTGATTTATTCTTTTGATTGGTTCCCTCTTCTTCGCTCATGTCTCTAACTTCACCTACTGCCTGTCGAAGGAGCAAGGTCTATAAGCGTGCTGTCACTGTCTGCTGCCTACTGCCTTCTGCCTACTGTTTCTGACTCCTGACTCCTAATTCCAATCCCCCGTGTCTAATCCCGAAAAAAAATACAAATGGCGCCGCGCTGATTATCAAGAGCAAACGCGCGGGCTGCTGATGGTGCACACCGGTAGCGGCAAAGGCAAAACTACTTGTGCGCTCGGGTTATTAATGCGGGCCGCCGGCCGTGGCTTGAACTGCTGCATGATTCAGTTCATGAAGTCGCGTAATGATCGTTATGGCGAGCATGAATCGGCGGAGAAGCTCGGCATTGAAGTACACACGATGGGCGACGGCTTCACCTGGGACACGAAGAATCCTGAACAGGATCGGCAAACTTCACGAGAGACCTGGAACCTGTGTGTGGAAAAGATGCGCAGTGGCGAATACGACCTGCTGGTATTCGATGAACTCGTATACGTGTTGAGCTACGAGATGCTGCCCCTTGCGGAAGTGCTGGAAGAGTTTCGGGCGATTCGCGCCGCCCAACCAGCGTTGCACATCGTCATCACCGGCCGTGATGCCCCGCCTGAGTTAATAGAAGCCGCCGATCTCGTTACCGAGATGCGCGAGATCAAACATCCATTCAACATCGGAATCCGCGCCCAGCAAGGCGTCGAGTTCTAGTAAGGACTTCTCATCGATTCACCGCCGACGCTTCGGATGTTCTAGCGACTTCAAGAGCTCAGTTCCCTTTTTATGACCTTGCTTCGTGGCTTTGCTAAGCCAGGAGCGCGCGTACTTTTGATTTTTAGGCACACCCTCCCCATCGAGGTAGGCTTGGCCCAAATTGTACTGTGCTCTGGCATCCCCTTGTCGTGCTGCTTTGCGGGTCCATCTGATTGCTTCGGTTGGATCTCGCTTTGTACCTAAGCCCTCAAAGTAAGCGACTCCCAAACTACATTGTGCCCAAGCATCACCAAGTTCGGCACCTCTTTTGTACAGCGAGAATGCTTTCCTCGGGCTGGCCTTAACCCCATCCTCCTTCTCATAGCGAAGTGCGAGATTTCCCAGCCCTTCCTTGTCATCGTTTGACGCAGCATACCTATACCAAAAGAGGGCCAACCGACTATCGTTCTCCACACCTAACCCAAGAGCATAACAATACCCCACAAAATTCTGACAATGCGGATCATTAAGCTTGGCAGCTTTGAGCAAATACGGAAACGCCAGGCGATAACTCTTCTTCCTCCCCACTCCATAGAAGAACTGTTGCCCAAGTTCCGACAGATTCTCGTTATGAATCCACAATTGCTCGGCCTCGATTCCTTTCTAGACTCTAGGCTTTTCCACTTTTGGAAGCTGCCAGTGAGGTGAGGTACACACTTAGACTCGTAGATCATTGACCCGAGAAATAGGCAGCACTTTACCAATTCCAACCGTTTACAAGAAAGGTCCAATCATAATGAGGGCTGCCGATTATCGATACCAAGACAACCATATCAACAATTGCTCAGTTATTTTTCTAACTAGTTATTGGACCTGATTTGCGGACGGAAGCGTTCGAACATCTTCATCGTTCCTGGCACCTGTGGTAATCTCCTCTCGCTCCACATCTAACAATCGTCAAAAGCTAACAGCTTAAAACAGCGCCAACATGCCCTGGTTTAGCAAAAAGAGTAAGCGAATCGAGAATGTTCCGCCCGAAGAGCGCGTGGTGAAGACCGAGAATGTCTTCGTCAAATGCGACGGTTGCGAAGCGCATCTCTACAAACGCGATCTGGAGGAGTCGCTCCAGGTTTGTAAGCACTGCGGCTATCACTTCAGGTTCGGCGCTCGCGAACGCCTGGCGATGCTGTTCGACGACGGTAAATTCGAAGAACTGGACGCCGAAGTAACTTCAATCGACCCGTTGGAGTTCGTGGACACCAAGCCCTACGTTGATCGTTTGAAACAAGCGCGGGAAAGCTCCGGG
>JBPCMI010000240.1:0-13439 GCA_051002415.1 Pyrinomonadaceae bacterium | reverse complement strand
CTGATAACGTGAGACTGTACCAGTGATGAGCCGTTGCGTATTTCGGATTCAACTCGATCGCGAGTTTGAACTCTTTTTCTGCACGGTCCCATTGCCACAATAGGGCGTAGCTGTAAGCCAGCGATGTGCGTGCTTCCACCAGCGAGTCATCAAGCTGGAGGGCTCGCTGGGCAAAGGCTTGGACCTTCGGGTTAGTCTCGCTTTCAGGAACGCCCGCGTAATCTCCCAATACGACGTAACAATCGGCGAGCCCGGCATAAGCAAGTGCGTAATTTGGGTCCACGTCCGCTGCCTGCTGGAACTGCTCCATCGCTTTCCGGAGATTCTCAGCGGTGCGTTTGTTCCAGAAATGACGCCCTTTGAGATAATGCTGATACGCGTTAGCGTCGGCTGTGTAAGTTTTGGTTAGTTTTTGCTCGTCCGCGCGTGAGAGTTTGGTTTTGAGTTTGTTCGATACATCACGGGCAATCTCACTTTGAAGAGTAACGAGGTCGGATTGCTTGCGAACGTATTGCTGACTCCAAACCGCATTTTCCGTTGCGACGTCAACCAACTCCAGACTCAGCGTAAGTTGATCTCCGCGTTGAACAACTCGCCCATTCAAGATCGCCTCCACGTTCAAGTCATTGCCAATTGTTTTCGCATCGGTGTCTTTGCCTTTGTAACGAAAGACTGACGAGCGCGCTTTAACATTAAGATTGGGCAGCTGCGACAAGCTGCTGATGAGCGCGTCAGTCATGCCATCCGAAAGATATTCGACGTCCATGTTGCCGCTCTCATTAACAAACGGCATGACGGCAATCGAATTGATCGGTTGACCTGAACGTCCGTACTTCAAATAACTGCCGACACCGAGGACAGTCACAAGCAGAATGCCTACTGCACCCGCCATTAGTGAGTTTCGAGTTGATGCTACGTGCTTTCGAGGAGTGTCGGATGGTGAAGCATCATCTGCTTTGTTCAACTCACGCGTGGAGGGGTGGGCGTGGGGAGCAGTAAGCACACTGGTCGGCCCGGTTGACCGGCTGCGCCCTTCATCAAACGTGATGTTTGGAAGAAGGCTGGTCTCGACTTCACTAACAGCGACGGTATCGATGGCCAGAGGTGATCCATCGGTACGACAGAAAGCGAGCGAGTCGTCAGGTTCGACACGATTACATTGGGGGCAACGTTTCATGAATACTATTCGGGCAGGTTCAAATTCGCTTGGGCAGGGCCACCCCTACAACTATTCCGGGAAATTCATCCGTCCAACATTTCCTTGAATCGCGGCTCCGAGCGGAGCTCGTCAAGCTCTGGCGCTCTCCGGAGCTAAAGTTAAGAGCCGGCACGTATTCCTGATGGGATTCGCCGGAAAATCCTTCAACGATTCGTTCGGCGAACCGCCTTACCCGGCTTAACGTCTTCAACGATCTTCTCATCGCGCACGACGAAGACTCCGGCGACCAGCACGTGGTGAATGCCTTCGGAGTATAGCGCTGGTTGTTCGAACGTAGCGCGGTCGATGACTGTCCCCGGGTCGAAGATGGTGAGGTCGGCGTCGGCTCCGACCTTGACGCGGCCTTTGGTGCGCATCGCAGGGACGACTTTTTCCAAACGCTGGGCTGGAAGCAGCGACATCTTGCGTAGAGCATCCATTAGCGACAAAGCTTTTTGTTCACGGACGTATACTCCCAGCACGCGCGCAAAGGTGCCCGCTCCGCGCGGATGGCCCTGTCGTTTTTCGATCCATCCATCGCTTGCCACCATAACACGCGGGTTCGCGGCGGCCAGCCGTGAAATCTCTTCGGGGATCGCATGCCCGATGACGGATCCGCCCTCCTTGCGGTAACGCGCGAAGGTTTCGGCCGTCAATCTTTCACCGGTCGCCACCCATTGCAAATCTTTGAACGTGATTCCAAAGCTCTCTTGCCAGCCCTCGTTGTAGATGGCCGATTCGAGACGCGTCTGCGTCGCTGTATAAGGATAAGCCTCGGTCGTCACGTCCAGGCCGCGCCGCACCGCACCTTCGATCATTTGCAGGCAGGTGACCGTTTGCCTCAGGCACATGCTGGTAATGTGAACGACGTGGAGTGACGCGCCCGTACCGGCCGCATCGGCCAGGACTTCCTGCAAGGCTCCGATCGCGCTGCCGGGTTCAACCGCCCCGGCGTGCCGCACGTGAACGTAGTTCGCCACGCCGCGCTCCGCCGCCACCGCGAAAAGATCAAACACCTCGGCCCGCGTCGTTGTAGGCACGTAGTTGATGCCGAAGCCGATGCCGAGCGCGCCCTCGTCCAAACCCTGTTTGATTAGGTCGGTAACCTGGCGAACTTCGTCGGGCGTTGCACGGCGGTTAATCGCGTTGTCACGCGGAAGGAAGGCGCCAGTGTCTTTCAACACGGCCATCTTCGCCGGGATGTGGCCGACAGTCGCGCCGAAATTGATGAGCGATTTGCCATCGCGCTGCGCGTACCACGCGGCCACCGGCGATACACCTACTTCCATTTCCAGCGCCGTTGTCACGCCGTCGCGCGCTTTGTAGCGATAGTTTTCGTCATCCTGCCCGTGCGCGTGCAGATCAATGAAGCCGGGTGCGACGACCAGACCTTTGAGGTCGACGACCGTGCGACCGCGCAAAGGACGCGCTGAAATGGCCGCGATCTTCCCCGCTCGAATGCCAATGTGACGAACCGCATCGAGATTCGATTCTGGATCCATTACCCGACCATTGGCCAAAACAAGGTCGAACGCAACCGAGCTTTGAGCGATGCTGACAGATGGTAACGTGACCAGTCCAGCGATCAATGCCCAACGTAAGATCTTGCCGATAAGCGTGAACGAAAGGGGTTGTAAATAGATTCTCATGTTTCTCCTCTTAGCGGTTTATGCGGGTTTCACTTTCAACGCGCGGCTCGATCAAATCGATTTTTTGGGCGGTACTACTTGAAGGTCGAAGGTCCTCTCATAAAGTTGTGCTTTTATCGGCTGCAATCTCGAGCTCGGCCTTGCGCAGACCTTCGACCAAATTGTCGACAAATTCCGCGTTGATCCATTTCATTAGCAGCTCTCGTGCTGATTCAACAGAATTTTCAGCGAGCAGGTTACTGAGTGCGTTGCGGGCTGCTGCTTGTTCACCGAGCTGGGCATAAGCAGCGGAAAGCACAATGTCAGTCCAGATACCGGGCACGTTGGCCTTTACGGTTGCAGCGATAGCTTCCCGAAAGTTGCCTTTGCGGTACTCATTGAGAGCGAGAATCAGACGATACCATCCGGGAACATAAGGATTGAGATTCATGGCCCGTCTGATAAGAGTGCACCCGCGTTCCCAATCGTCTAAGAAGGTGATTAGGAAGATAGCCTCATTGCTTGCGTCGAGCGGGTTGAGAGCAATCGCTCGTTCGGCAGCGCTGAGAAAGTTTGCGCGCTCTTTGCGAAAGAACAGGGCCACAGCCAGCGTCTGATAGGCGAGATGATTGGTCGGGGCAAGATCAACAGCCCGCCGTGCCGCTGCGAGTGCTCGATCAAGTGAACCTGGTTGGGTGTTGAACCCGTGGCCGTATTCATGAGAGTAAACCCACGACAGCATCGCCCAGCAATCGGCATTGTTCGGGGCATCCTTTACAGCCTTCTCAAGGATGGCGCGCGCTTCGGCATGCTCTTGAGGATTGAGGCGGTAGTGATATCCGAAGCCGCGCATGAGCGCTTCATAGGGGCTGAGCTGACTCGACTCCTTTCCGCGAATCGCGTCGCTAATACTCCGCGCTAAAACTCCAAAGTGATCCGCACACGTCGAGACGATTCGTGGAATCAACTCGTCCTGCAGGGCAAAGATCTGGTCAGGTTCAAACTGTCGATCAAACGTTTCTGCCCAGAGGTGAGCGCCGTTACTTGCGTCAACGAGTTGCACTGCCAGACGCACAGTCGGGCCGGCTTGACGAATGCTGCCCTCCATCACATAGCGCGCACCTAACTCAACACCAATCTGGCGAAGGTCTCCAGACTGCGACTGTTTATTCGTCGAACCTGTTGACATCACACGCAGGTAAGAGAAACGCGAAAAGCCCGTGACGACCTCCTCAGTCATTCCGAGAGCGAGGGTTTCAAGTTCAGTGCCTGGCCCCACAACTTTAAAGGGGAGAACAGCGATCCAGAATCCATCATCTGCGCGAGACTCGCTAGAACTGTGATGTACGCCTGCCTCTTCGTCGACGATTTCGAGACCGGCCTTTCGCAAGCCGTCAATTAATTGCTCGCATAACGCAGGGTCAAACCACTTCGCGAGAGTGTTATGTACCGTGGCGCCGTAGTCCGGACGCAGTTTGAGCAAATCGCGGACAGCTTTAGCGGAGGTTTCATGGTCGCCGAGCTGTCCAGCGGCCGCGGCAATACCCGCATGCATTCCCCAGTGGCCTGGCAAATTCGTTTTGAGGATTAGGTTAAGTGCGCTGCGGTAGTTCCCCTGCCGATACGCATGAAAGAAGTCGGCATACCAGAACCAACCGGGATAATTAGGATTGATTTGTTTGGCGCGCGAGGCGAGTGCAAGACCACGTTCTGAATCACCCACATACGTGAACAACTCCCCGATAAAAGCGAGTGTGTTTGCATCCATTGGGTTGAGGGCAACAGCTCGCTCCGCCGCATTGCGAAAACTTTGGGTGTCCTTTTGGAAGAAGCGTGCCTGGGCCAGACTGAAGTGGGCCAGGGGATTTGATGGCCCCGCCTGGACCGCGCGTTGAGCTGCCATCGTCGCAGAGTTCAGTGCATCTGAATGAAGGTTGAATCCTTGTCCGTAGTCCTGGGCGGATAACAAAGCCAACATGGCCCATGCATCAGCATAGTTCGGCGCCTTTTCCACCGCTTTTTCGAGGCAAGACCGCGCAGCTGCGAGCTCTTCGGCAGTGACTCGGTCGAAGTATCGAAAACTGCGTAGTACAGCCTCGTACGGACTCAGCTCATTAGGATTCTTGCCACATACAACTTCACTCATGCTTCGAGGCAGCACGCCATTTACGTCCGCTACCGTAGAAACTATTCTCGGTACTAGATCATCCTGTAGCGCGAATATGTCATCGGCGCGGAATTCACGATCGTAAGTTTCGGCCCACAGATGAGCGCCGGTGCTTGCGTCAATAAGTTGCACTGATGTGCGCAACGACGAACCAGCAATACGCAGACTTCCTTCCATCACATAGCGTGTGCCGAGTGTCTTACCAACATCGCGCACGTCATCTGTTTCTTTTGCGTATCGAAGCGTCGAGCTGCGTGAGATCACTCGCAGGTAAGAGAAGCGAGACAGTCCCGTCACGATCTCTTCTGATAATCCTTCAGCGAAAGTTCCGACTTCAATGTTTGAGCCGGTGAACTTGAAAGGAAGAACAGCAATCCAGAATCCCTCATCGGCGCGAGACAGACTGGAAACAGCAGGCGAGTTCGAGTTGATCAGTGACGCCTCTGCTTCACCAATCTCGAGCCCTGCTTTGTGAAGTCCTTGAATGACATGATCAACGAGTTCCGGACGCAACCACTTTCCCAATTCATCGTGCGCCGTACTTGCAAAGTCAGGCTTGAGTGCCAATAGCTCTCCCAGCGCTTTGCTTGCTACTTCAAGATCGCCCAGTTGCCCGTAAACGGCAGCGCGGTTTACGTGGTGATAGAAAAGCCCGGGCATGTTGAACTCAAGGGTGATCTTCAACGCTGCCTCGTAATCACGTCTTCGGTATGCGTTGTAGAAAGCTGCGTTCCAGTACCATCCGGGATGATGTGGGTTTAGTTGTGTCGCCCGCTCCGCAACTGCGCATCCGTAATCCCAGTCGCCGGTGAATGCGATAAGAATTCCCATGAAAGCGTTTGTCGCACCGTCCATTGGATTCAGAGCGATCGCACGTTCTGCGGCATTGCGAAAGCTATCGAACTCTTTTCGAAAGAACAGGGCTTGAGCTAGAGCCTCGTACGCAAATGGATTTGTTGGCGAGATTTCAACGGCTCGCTGCGCTGCGGTGAGCGCACGGACCAGTGAATCAGGCTGTTGGTTAAATCCAAACTTATGCTCGTCGCAATACATGATCGAGAGCATCGCCCAACAGTCAGCACTCCCGGGCGACGCTTCCAACGCACGCTCCAACGCCGCTCGAATCGTAACATGCTCACTAACACTTACACCTTCGTAGTAACGGAAACCGCGTAGCACCGTTTCATATGCCGTTAAGTGGTCGGGGTCTTGAGCTCGGACAACTTCGCTCATGGTGTGTGGCAGCACGCCATGTTGGTCCGCGACCGTCGAGACGATGCGAGGAACCAAATCATCCTGTAGTGCGAAGGTTTCTTCCGGCTTGAAAGGACGATCGTAAGTCTCAGCCCAGAGATGTGCGCCGGTGCTTGCGTCTACAAGTTGGACCGTCACGCGAATCACAGCACCTGCCTGGCGCACATTTCCTTCCATCACATAACGAGCACCTAGCGCCTTGCCGACTGAGCGAACATCGGAAGTCTGACTTGAGTATCGGAGAGTCGAGCTGCGTGCGATCACGCGCAGGTATGAAAAGCGATTGAGACCGGTGACGATCTCGTCAGACAGTCCTTCCGCCAACATCGAAAGGTCAGGGTTAGTGCCGGTTGCTTTAAAGGGAAGGACAGCGACCCAGAAGCCTTCATCCGCTCGAGTCTCACTTGAAGCAAGGGATGGGGGTGACGACGTTGACGCCGGCTCTTCATCAACAATCTCCAGCCCAGCCTTGCGAAGTCCTTCGAGCAAGGGATCCATCAGGCCGCTCGCGAAGTGCCAAGTCCCGACGTTTGAACGCGCGTGCGCCGCAAACTCGGGATCGAGCGCCAACAGATCCCTTACCGCGGCTTCCGCTTCGGCGCGCCGCCCCAGATGTCCACAGGCCGACGCCATTACGAGGAATGGCCAGAAGAGTCCTGGTACGTCCACGCGGTTCGCGCACTCGAGGGCCTGCTCGTACTCGCCTTTGTGGAAGTGATCCCAGAGCGGCGCGAAGTGCATCCAGCCAGCGTGGTTGGGATTCAGGGCTATCGCTCGGCGTACGATCGCAGTGCCGCGCTCGAACTCGCCCGTGTGCACAATTTGTAGCCCGAGAATTCCCAAGGCGTCAGTGTTGAGTGAATTGAGTGCCATCGCCCGCTCGGCTGCTGGTCCAAATGCGGCGAGGTCTTGGCGGAAGAAGTGCACCTGAGCAAGCGCAACCAGCGCGAACTGGTTCGACCGATCCAGCTCAACCGCACGGCGGCCCGCAGCCAGTGCCCGATCGAGGGAGGTGGGGTCATCCTGGAAGCCAAACGCGTATTCGTCGACGTAGATCTGTGCGAGACAGGCCCACAGGGCCGACTGCCCAACATTCTGCTCTGCAACGCGCAGCAGGCGACTCTTCAGTGCCGCGTGGGCCGACGGCGTGATCTGCTCGCGATAAGCGAAATATTGAAGCTGCCACTCAACCGGGGTCAGATCGACGTCGTCCTTTTTCCGGATCGCGGCCCTCATTGAATGCACTAGCACCCCGTAGCTGTCGGCTACAGTTGCGACGATTCGGCCGGCGACGTCGTCCTGCACGGCAAAAACCGTCGAAGTCTGGAGGTCCCGATTGTAAGTTTCAGACCATAGCTGCGCTCCGGTCTCGGTGTCGACGAGTTGCACACTAACTCGAATGGAGGAGCCACCCCTGCGGATGCTTCCTTCCACCACGTAGCGCGTGCTGAGTTTGGAGCCGGGGGAGCTCTCTTCAATCTCTCGACTCAGGCCAACCGCCGAGGTGTTCGTAACGACCGACAGATAACGAAACCGCGAAAGGCCGGTTCCGATCTCCTCGGCTAACCCGTCGGCAAGTACCCCCACAGCCGAGTCGGAGTCGCGAACCTTGAACGGCAAGACTGCAATCCTGAATCCCTCCTCTCCGCGCGTTATCCCCGACGTTGCTGCACTGGTTAGCGGAGTCGGATGACCTGAATATTCAGATTCCCTAAAGCCCTTTAACTCTTGCTGGAGATCGTCAAGCTCAATTACCAACTCCTTAATCGACTGATAACGTTTTTCGCGCTCCTTCGCCAAACATCGGCGCACTACCCGTTGTAGCTCAGCGGGCGCGAGCGGATTCGCATCCTTCAACTGCGGTGTCGGCGCGTGAACGATCTTGTGCAGCGAGTCCAGAACATCCTTGCCGGCGAAAGCTCGCTGGCCCGTGACTGCCTCAAAGAGAATGCAGCCAAACGAAAAGATGTCTGAACGGAGATCGATCTCGTCCACGCGACCGCTGGCCTGCTCGGGAGACATGTAGCCGATAGTGCCTATCACCATTCCCGGCGTAGAGTGTCCGCCATCCCAGTTGGACTGTCTGCCTGGAAGCCCCGGTTGCTGCATAACCGCAGTCGCGATTTCACTCGATCCACTTTCGCTGGGCCCAAAAGTTCTTTGAGGTTCGACTAGCTTCGCTAACCCAAAATCCAATACCTTTGCGTAATCATCGCGCGTGATCATGATGTTGTCGGGCTTGAGATCGCGATGAACAATTCCCGCTGCGTGGGCTTTCGACAACCCCTGCGCCACCTGAATCAAATACTTCAGCAGCTTCGGGAGAGGCGCTTTGTCTCTGTGGATCTTATGGCGGAGCGTGTCACCGTCGATAAACTCCATCGCGATGTAGTGGGTACCATCGCTCTCTCCGATTTCGTAGATATGTGCGATGTTGGGATGGTTGAGCGTGGCGGCCGACTTTGCCTCGCGCTCGAAGCGCTCCATGCGATCGCGACTCGAGGCGACGTCGGCCGGCAGAATCTTCAATGCGACTTTCCGATCGAGTTTAGTGTCCTGCGCCAGGTACACCTCACCCATTCCACCCTCGCCAATCTTCGAGAGGATGCGGTAGTGCGAGAGTGTGGTGTTGGCTGACAGGTCGCTAGTCATCTTGTTGTCCGAGTTGACGTCGATATTCGTCGCTATCGAAGTGCCCGCGCGAATTGGAAATGAGCCGATTGGTGCCCAGTTCCCAAACTTCGAACCCGCTGATTCGCACCGTGCGTCCCGTTCCACCCGGCCCGGTGTTTGTCCCGGTCAGTGTCCAGTGATAGATGGCACCGTCGTCTTCCAAGTGCAGATCGTCCATTATCACCAGCATATCGGGTAGGGCGGTCATGAAGCTCTGGGCCACGCTGGCGATCGCCTCGCGGCCGACGGCAGGTGGATCCTCATTGACGCTTAATGAGCCCTTTTCATGGTATAAGGCGGCGACGCTTGCTGCGTTCTGACTAGACCAGGCGGCGGTGTAGGTTTGAGCCAAGCGACGAATTGATTGTGGGTCAGGCATAGGCATTGTGCCGTCCTATTTGAGCTGCCTATTTTGGATTGGGACCAAAAAGCGCGCCATGAACAACGCCCTTACCCGTCGTTCCATGAGGCCAGCTCGGTCTGTCGAAATTAATTCCGGGGTGGTCGGCGCCTTTAGCCTTGAAGTTTTGGTCCAGTGTCAGCTTGCCTGTTTCACTGTCGATGTCGACGATCAAGACCCATGATCTATTGTTACCTGTCACAACTAGACGATTGGAACCTCTATCAGCGGCAAGCCAATGCGTCTTCTCGAAGTGCTGATCAAAAATCAGTCGGGACACTTCAATTGGCTTTGCTGGATTAGTAACATCAAGTGCAATCAATCCCGGTAATGATGGATCAGTCTGAATCCAGAACTTTCCCACTACGACCGGTACGGCGCACTCGAACTTCGTACCGGCACCGGGGAATGAGTAAACAAACTCTGCCTTCGGATCCGAACCTTCAATTCCAAGCACGCGATACAGTCCGCAATTGAAGGTGTTCACGTATAGCGAGCCGTCGGGCAAAATCCGTGGCTCCGCTGGATTGAGTTGAGCTTTGCCGTTTGGCGACGGCGGAAGCGCGATAGTTGCGAGCAGTTTCAGATCCTTAAGCGACCAGATTTGAATGTGGCTGGTATCGGTAAACGTGTGCTGGTGGTCCGCAGAGCCATGTGTAGCGGGTGAAGCCCATCCGGGGAGTCCCATCTCAGTACTTGTCGATACCACTCGATCGATGAGGGGAAGTACCGTCAGGCTGTAGGGCCAAAGCAATTTCTTATTATCAATAGCGGAAACATCCGCACTGCTTGCCCGCAAGAACTTGCCGCGAGCATCCAGTTCAACAAGGCCGCCGGGTGGCTGGTAGCCTTTGCTTTTTACCTGGAATGTGGCGAGTACATTGCCGTTGGGTAACCGCGCAAAGCTGTGCGGAAAACCATAATCCTGTGTTTGCGTGAATTGCCCAGCCAGCTTCGGCTTCCGCGGATTAGTAAGATCAAGGATAAATGTGCGGCCGGCGCCCCAGCCATTGGCAAACAGTGTGGACCCAACCGGAAACTCATATTCCGTGTGATGTGGAAATGTGGCCTTCACACCTACCGGTAGAGTAGCAATGATTTCCCCATAGGTTGGCGAGGAGGGAACTGCATCGATTACCGCGAGGAAGTCTGAATCTTTTCCATCGTCATCTCCGGTCCAAACAAAAAGGTAAGAACTAGGAGTCAGTGTCCCCGCGCGATTCTTCTGGCCGAACGCCACGTGACTGCAGGGGCTCAACAAGATGGCGATGAGCAGACTAGCGGCTATCAGAATGGGTTTCATTGTTTTGATCTTTTAGTCCAGACATTCGCATTGCATTAGCGACGAATGAATTTAGCCGTGGGTTTCAACCCACCGAAATCGAGGGCCAAACATTCGCGTCCCGTTTGCAACGATTGAACGCTTTATTGTCAGTCGTCGCTGACGCGACGAGCGCAACTCTCGTTAATTGGACCGTGGGTTGAAACCCACGGCTAAATTCAATCGCCCACGCTAAATTCAATCGCCGCTAACGCGGCCGGCTTGGCTCATTCCAGCGCCAACGCGGCGCTTTAGCCTTAGTTTTCGGCGTGCAGATGGAAAACCTTATTCATGATCTTCCATTCGCCATCGACTTTCAGGAGAGTAAAGAAATCGGTGAAGCGATGACCTGTCCAGTTGTCGAGCTCTAGACGCACAGTCGACACGGTCTCGGCGAGATCGATGCTGGTAATCCGGCCTTCGAGCTCGGTGGCTGCACCATTCTGATCATTCCAGTCAAAGAGTCCCTGAATGGGGCCGGCAAACAAATCCGGCCCGATATAGCCAAATATGGTTGCGTCCCGATGAAAGGCGAGTTTCATGTCGGCGGTACGCCCGGTCTTGCCGCCGTTAATATATGTCTGGACCGTTTTCGTAATCTCGTCGTAATCGCTGAAGATTGCGTTACTAATCTTTGCCTCTTTTTGCATAAGCGGTTCCCCCCTTTTAATTTACCTTTGAATCACTCAGTGCGGACTCACCAGGCCAGGTTTAGATTGTTTCGACAACCGTATCAGCCAGATTTTGTTTCGCCGCCACGCGGGATTTGGCTGAGGCGGAAACGGCTGCACGAATCTCCATCCAGTTGTTAGCAACGTCTGCCAGCAGAATTGACATGGCGAGGCAAGACCAGATGATTGCCTGCACGATTTCAACGCCCAGTTGTTCCCAACCGGTCACGCCCATAACAAAACGCCCGGCTATGAAGACGAGCGCGACGGCATAGCTCCTCGTTACCCACTGCCGATGCAGTGCGATCTTTCGTTTAAACGCGAAGAGGAAGGCGATGACCGTAGTGACAAATAGCATTACGGCGTCAACAAAAGCCAAAACTGTAAACGAGCGTGGGAATCCCAGGCGTTCTTCGTAGTACTGAATGTAAGCACCGAGTGGCGACAGAACTAATACTCCGACAACATACACACGCCCGCCAATGCGATGCCAGCGTGTCCATCGCCGGCGCAGCCGGTCGGAGAATTGCAGCGGCGCAAGCAGAAGGACTAGAGCACCGAAAACACCGTGCGGTAGCAACCACCACTTGAAGTGTGCGTAATGTTGCCAGCTTGGATTCGATGGTTCGATCAGAAAGCGCTCGTTGTGATAAAGCACGTACGCCATCATCAATGCGATTCCGGAAAAGACGACAAACTTCGCATTGAGCCTGGCGAGCATCAGAAACTCCCTTCGGTTTTGTGCCACTGGGGCAAATCCATCTTTTGTAACTGCTGCTGAAAAACGCTGATCGGAGCGCAAAGGCTCTCACGGTGAGCACACTCGAAAACGCACACCGGCTTCAGCGTGTTACCAGAGCTGCGAAGTGCGGGTCGTCGCGTATTGAGTCCAGAAGTCAACTGTCAAAAACGGGAAGTGCTTAATCGCGTTTCCGCCTGGGTCAGCGGAAGTTGCAATTCAGTTCCGGCAGATGGGAAAGCGCCTCATTCTACCCGTATTGGCTTTTTCACGCTAGAAAAAGAAGTGAACGCTGGTTGGTGATTGGCGGTTGTCATTTAGCTCCCTTGGACACGACGAATCGGAATTGGCAATCGACAATTGTCAACGTTTCCGATGTTCTCTTTTAGGGTTACTAACACTCTTATTGCCTTCAAATGGTACGCTCGAGTCAGGACATTCCAAGAAAAGAAGCGGGTGCGAGCCCGCCTTCCTGACTGCAATTCTAGTCGCCAAACGCCAATCGGCAATCGGCAATCGCCAATCGGCAATCGCCAATCAAACGGCATCATTCTTGCACAGAGCCGAAGGTTCTAATTGAATCGGAAACGGGATCCCCGTCTCGATCGGACGCAGGCAGATGCAGACTCCAACGCTGTTCGCTCATAAATGAATCAGGATTTCATAAACCAGGGAAAGGGAAGGACCATGAAGGACAACACCTTACTCACGAACCACGTCAACGAGCTGCTCTACCAGGCACTCGAAACAGAAAAGGGTGGCGTGCAGATCTACACCACGGCCCTGCGTTGCGCCACAAACCAGGATCTTAGGGAGGAGTGGCAGAAGTATCTCGAGGAAACAAAGAACCACGTCCAAGTCCTTAATGATGTCCTGAGTGGCATGGGCCTCGATCTGGAAACAGAAACGCCCGGGCGAAAGATCGTGCGTCACATCGGGGAGTCTCTCGTGAAAGCGATGGAGATGGCCCTGAGAGCAGGAGATCTAAGAGCCGCGCAGATCGTCGCAGCGGAGTGCGTCACTCTCGCGGAAACTAAGGATCATCTCAACTGGAGCTTGATTGGCGAGCTGACTAAACAGACGGGCGCGGGCGAAGCTGAGGCGCTGCTGAACGCCTACAATCAGGTAGAGGGTGAAGAAGACGAGCACCTCTATCACACGCAGGGTTGGACCCGTGAGCTCTGGATCGAAGCGTTGGGAATGCCGGCAGTCTTGCCTCCACCAGAGGAGGAGCAAGACGTGCAAACAGCAATGGAAGCGGCCCAGGCGAAAGAAGAACGAAAGAAAGCAGCGGGAAGCAGCGCGAAGAGTGCAAGCGCGAAGAAGGCCGCTGGATCAGGCAGATAGGAAGCTCATCAAATGCAGCCTGAGGAAGGGGCGTCCCTCGG
>JBPCMI010000239.1:0-4651 GCA_051002415.1 Pyrinomonadaceae bacterium | reverse complement strand
TGGACCTTCAGGATGATCGCGCTGCGGATCGGGCAGCCATTCGCGCGCACATCGCTAGTATTTTTCAGCCCTTCATCAAGAAAGACGCTGCGGCGCTCCGCGCCACACACGCGGAAAACTGGCTCGGCTATCTGGAAGGTTCTCGCGAAATGATCAAAGGCATCGGTGGCTATATGGACTGGAACCAGGTTGACCCGAAGAGTCCCTACGGTATGAAGAGCTACAAGATGCGCGAGTTTGACATGATCTTCAAGGGCGACGCGGCGTTTGTCTGCTTTGTCTCGGACATTGAGTCAAACACACCGGACGGCCCGTCTCGTCGGGCGCTACGGATTTGCGATTTCTACACGAAACAAAACGGCCACTGGATCCAGAGCGGCAGTGACACGGCGCTGCATCCGGAGTCATTGGAGCAGCGGCTGGGCGCGCTGCGGCCCATGCCGGATCAAATGAAGAAGCGCTTGCTCGACGCGCGTGAAGCTGTGTGGCGGGCTTTTTTCGCCGGCGATCGAGCGGCGTTGGAGAAATTAATTCCTGAAGAGACGATTGCGATCGAAGCTGGGGAAAATAACTGGTCAAACCGGCAAACCGTTCTGAGCGGTTCGGAACAATTTGCGAAAGGCGGCGGCAAGCTCATCAAACTTGAATTCCCCAAAACTGAAATTCAACTCTACGGGGTTGCCGCGGTGGTGTATTCCAACTACGCATATGAACTGAAAGTAGGCGGGCAGCGAATGAACAAGGCTGGGCGAGTCACCGAGGTCTTCGTCTTAAGAAATGGGGAATGGGTAAATCCGGGCTGGCACATGGACAGCGGAAAGTGATTGCCGATTGCCGATTGCCGATTGGCAATTGGGACTGATGAGCGGTGCCTGGACAGAAGAGTCGGAGACCAGCCATCCAGACGCCGAGTTCCTTCGTGGAGCTTGCCAATAGGCGATCGCCAATTGGCAATCGCCAATTACTTGCGCCACACCCTTACCGTCATGTCCGCACCACCACCGGCGATCCACTTCTCATCAGGACTGAAAGCGACTGAGTGCACGTCGTTGACATGTTCGGCGAAGGATTGAATCATCCTACCGTCCGCCACGTTCAAGAGGCGAACTGTCACGCCCTTGTTCCTTTCGGTCTCACCCAAAATCAATTGCAGCAGTTTACCGAATGTCGAACGATCACGACTTCCGCTTAGAAGCTGTTTACCGTCCGGACTGAACTTACAAGCGTATACGTGTTCCAATACTTCCGCTTGCGATCAACTCTCCTTTTGGGCTGAACATCACCGACCAAACTCCATCAGTGTGGGCCGTGAACTTCAAATCAAGGTTGGCGCTGCCAGTAACCGGACGAGATGGCGGCCGGAAGTAATGCAGGTAAAGAATGGATAAACTCGCCAGCAACAAACCCAGGCTCGTAATCAGCGGTTCGAGCTAAGGTTCTTGATTTGGACTTACTGTTAAAAGACGGAACAGGTGAGGAATCATTAACAGTCAGCATCGCCGTAGACAAGCTTCTGAGTGCAATTCGAAGGAAACGAGTTAATATGGCTAGCGTAAGACTATTTCCCCGAAAGAAATCTCCGCCTAACCGAGAAAATACAATGAGACTATTCGTAGCTTTAGTGCTTGCAGCGTTTGTCGCTGCGTTGACCGCCGTCAGCCCATTAACCACAGCCGCTGTTGGGGACGAAGATTGGTCCCAGTTCCGGGGTCCGAATGGAAGTGGAGTCTCGTCTACCACCGGTCTGCCGCTCGAATTCGGAGCAGGGAAGAATGTCGTGTGGAAAACCGCTCTACCGCCGGGCCACTCTTCACCAGTCTTGACGAAGGATCGGATATTCGTCACGGGCTACTCGAAGGTTGAGGCGCGCGCAAAGGAAAACGCCCATCCGCGTTCGCAGGAAAGCCCCATTGAAAAAGAGAACTACAAACTCCTCGTCATCGCACTCGACCGGCAAACCGGAAAAATACTTTGGCAACGTGAAGTGCCACGGTCAATCAAGGGCCGGTTGCAGAACGTCAACAATCCGGCTTCGCCTACTCCCGTTACCGACGGCGCGAATGTCTACGTTTTCTTCCAAGAGTTTGGGCTGATTTCGTTTGACGCAAAAGGCAAAGAGCGGTGGCGGCACCCGCTCGGACCGTTCAATATGTTCTACGGCTTTGGAGCATCCCCAATCCTCGTCGACGACAAAGTGATTCTGCCAGTCGATCAGGACTCTCCCAGCTCGTATCTGATTGCTCTGGATAAGAACAGCGGACGGGTCCGCTGGAAGGTGGATCGGCCGGTTGTCATCTCCGGCTATTCAACTCCGATCGTCTATCAACCGAAAGAGGGTCCGAAGCAGATTGTCGTGCCTGAATCGTTTCAGCTCTCGGCTTACTCGGTTGCGAATGGCAAACGAGTCTGGTGGGTGCGCGGCCTCGCCTGTGAAATGAAATCGATTGCCAGCCACGACGCAGAATATCTGTACATCAATGGTTGGGGTTTTCCTCAGAATCAGCCAGGACAGCAAGTCGCCACGATTCCCTGGGAAGAGGCTTTGCCGAAGTACGACAAGAATGACGATCGGCAGATCGCAAAGACCGAGATCTCCGGCGCTGAGAAGATGGACAAGATGTTAGGGGGTGCCTTTGAGGTGTTTGACATGGATCGCGACGAGAAGCTGAACCCGAAGGATTGGGAAGTGTTCCGCGCGATGATGGCATCCGAAAATGGTTTGCTGGCGATCAAAATGGGCGGAGTCGGAGATCAGACCGCGAATGCCATTCGGTGGCGTTATACCAAGCCTGTGCCCCAGGTCCCTTCGACGCTGTTGTATAAGGGCGTGCTCTACATGATCAACGACAGCGGGATTTTGATCTCTTTCGATCCGGCCACCGGGAACGTGATCAAGCAGGGAAGGCTCCACGGCGCCATTGATAAATACTTTTCCTCGCCCGTCGCGGCGGATGACAAAGTGTTTTTAGTGGGGCAGGGAGGTCAGGTTTCGGTATTGAAGGCTGCCGGAGAATGGGAAGTACTGAAAGTGAATGAGTTGGATGACGAGGTCTTCGCAACGCCCGCGATTGCAGATGGCCGCATCTATATCCGGACCAGAAGTGCGATGTATGCGTTTGGAAGCTGATGCACTAGCTCGTTGTTGACTGCAATCGTTCTGCAAAAAAGGGGTGGCAAAAGCCACCCCCTTTTTTGCAGAATCTCCAGACTAAAGTGGGCCGAAGCGGAGGAAATACTCCGCAGAGTTTACGAAACCATTGATCATGTTCCGCGAATTGTTCGTCGTGTTTAGTTCCTGAATCCAGTTGAGATAAGAAGCATCCGGGTCTCGCCGCAAATAACCAAAGTACTGCATCACCACGAAAGCCTGGTTATAGTACTTGTTGTAAACCTCCGGACTCTCCGAAATATCTCGCAGCACCGTCGCCCTCGTCCTCGTGCCGTTTCCTAAAGCGGCGATCCAGAAGTCGCGAAACTGGTGGGGTGCAACACCGGCTGTGCTTAGCAGCGCGTCCACATATTGAGTATCGGTGAGCCCACCGTAAGCTGCCACAAATGCCGGTCGGGTCATAAAGTCATTGATAAAAGCGACTTTTGCTGCCTCCAATTGCGCATCGCTAAGGAAGCCGCTGACACGCGCGAGATCGGGAATGAACTCGGCGTAGTCAGGCTTGCGCCCTAAGGCCACCGGGTAGAAGCGATAAATGAAATAACCGCGTTGCTGAAATTCAAGCGATTGAAAGAAATTTCCGGAGACGTGGATACGATCGCAGGAGCTATCCCCCGACGGACAGTTGTTAATTGTGTTCTGCCAAGCTTGGAAGCCACCTGGATCTGGTTCGCGACCGAGGAAGTCGATGTAGTGCTGGCGCACAAAGAAAGCCGTAAAAACAATCGGGTTCTGCCCGTTGGAGGCTTCGTTATCGCTGATTATGACCGTCGCATTCGCGAGAATCAGAGTTCCACCTGTAGCATTGCTAAGAGCGATAGAAAAACTTTCGGTACCTTCTGCCCACGAGTCATCAACGATCGGGATAGAGATCGTTTTAAAGGCCTCCGCCGCAGCAAAGTTTATCGTACCGACCGAAACAGCGTAGTCACAACGTGATGACGCAACGCCGTTCACAACATTGCAATTCGTTAAGCCGGCACTGTCACTGGTCGTATATCGCACACTTGCGGCTGCCGAGGTGCTACCGCCACGCACCACAGTTACGGCGACGCTGCCACCGCCCTCTCCCACCGAATAGGTAGCAGCATTGAATTGCAAGGATGGCCCACCAGATGTTTCACCCGTAAAGAAGAGAGTCCGAGAGCCGGTATTGGCGCCACCCTGCGTCCCCGGGTTGAAAGTGTAGTTCGGCTTAGAAGGCGTTACATCGTAGCTGCCTGATATACCGGGGAAGACACAAGTCCCGTTGCTATCTGTTTGGCAGTTAAATTGGGTGCTGCCGTTCATGATCAACTGCACATTCACCCCGCTAATACCAGGCCCCTGGAGCGTTCCTTCAGTGATTTGGACAGTGATAGTAAATGTTTGTGCTTGCGCCACATCAGTGTGCGCAATCAGACCAAATATGGTGATGAAGATTGCCAGTGGCAAACGCAACTTTCCAGACACGTGTATTAACTCCTTTGGTCAGCGTTGTGG
>JBPCMI010000238.1:0-3753 GCA_051002415.1 Pyrinomonadaceae bacterium | reverse complement strand
GGAGGGAGGTAAATAAAGGGGACAAGCGGGCGGACTTGAAACGTGAGGGAGCGTTAAAGTCGAGCCGCGAGCTTATCTTTAGTGGGGAAAGAGTTCCGTACGCTTTGGCACAGAAAGGGATTGTCGGCTGCTGCTTGGAAATTGTCAATTCGCGAGTTCGCAAATCGACACCAAACACGGCGTCCGGGAGGGCTGGTACCGCACGTTCTGATAATTGGTTAAACCTTTCCACAAGAAGTCCACAAATCAACGATGGTGGCGGGGGACGATATGCTCATAGAACCAATGAGCTACAAGTTCCAGTTCGTCAGGAAAAAACATTAGACCCCCCGACTGGAGATTGCCCTGTCTTGTTCGAATCTATCCGTAAAGATTGGCATTACCGGGCTGACTTTCGTGCTCAGGATTAGGCGATTTTTCGTGCCTTAGCGCCGTCGTTGAGCCTTCGGTTCGATTTTCTTTTTCAAAAAAGATAATCCGCAATTGGCCCTCCGGCAGCCCCCAGCCGCAACTGTGGTTAACACGGTTCGAGTCTGTGGCGGCAGACATTACTCCCAACTTCTCCACGCCCTAGCATCAGCCTGTATCAATCGAGGGCCTTCCCTCTACAAACAACTGGAGCTGATGACATGTCCACGAAAGTAAGCCAATTCATGATGCGAAGCACTCGCGCGTTTAGTGCCCGCAGTTTCCAACTAATTCTAATAGCCATGGCAATTGTTTGCTTCGGCGGCGCGGCGCGAGCGCAGGAGGCAAACAAGGAGGAAGCGCCGGAAGATAAAACCCTGGCTCCCTATTTTTTTGTGAAGGGAGATCCGAGCGTTGACAGTTTGCCGCTCAAAGACACCCGCGTTGACATAGCTGTCTCTGGAGTCATCGCCGATGTGACGGTCGTGCAGACCTATCGCAATGAGGGTTCACGGCCAATTAATGCCTCTTATCTTTTTCCGGCTTCTACGCGCGCGGCCGTCTACGGCGTGCGAATGCGGATTGGCGACCAAATCATTGTTGCGAAGATCAAAGAACGGCAAGCGGCGAAGCACGAGTTCGAAAAAGCGAAGGAGGAGGGAAAGAACGCGTCTCTGCTCGAGCAAAACCGCCCCAATGTTTTTTCGATGAGCCTTGCCAATATCATGCCTGGCGAGCAGGTTGAGATTGAGCTCCGTTACACCGAGCTGCTGGTTCCAACCGACGGGATCTATGAAGTCGTTTTTCCCACTGTTGTCGGGCCGCGTTATTCTTCAGAAACCGAGTCGGGTGCGCGATCACAGGATCGTTGGGTGGGGAGTCCTTATCTTCGCGAGGGCAAAAAGCCAACCAGCACCCTTCACATTTCCACCCGCATCTCTGCAGGGGTTCCGATCCAGGACTTGATCTGCGCTTCGCACAAGATTTCTCCGCAATGGGTAAGCGCGAGTGTCGCGCAGCTTTCGTTGGACGAGGCTGATGCGTTTCAGGGGAATCGCGACTTTGTTCTGCGCTACCGCCTTGCGGGAAACCAAATAACCTCTGGACTTCTGCTTTTCCAGGGTGAAGGCGAAAACTTTTTCCTTTACATGGCGCAACCGCCGCAACGAGTGGAGCCGGATGACATCCCGGCGCGCGAGTACATATTCGTGGTCGATGTTTCCGGATCCATGGAAGGCTTTCCGCTCAACACTTCCAAGCAACTGCTCAAGGATCTAATTGGCCAGCTCAAGCCCACAGACCTCTTCAATGTCGTGCTGTTCGCCGGCGACTCTTCAATCCTTTCTGAAAAGTCGCTTGAGGCGAATCAGCAAAACATCGCGCGCGCGATTCGTTTACTCGAGGAGCAGCGCGGCAGTGGCGGAACCGAACTGCTGCCAGCGATCAAGCAAGCGATGAATGTTCCGCGCTCAGCAAACATCTCGCGAAGCATCGTGCTAGTGACGGATGGCTTTATCTCCGGGGAGCAGGGCGTGTTCGATTACATTCGCGAGAATCTAAACGAATGCAACGTGTTCTCTTTTGGCATCGGCTCATCGGTAAACCGGTACCTGGTTGAAGGCGTGGCCCGTGCCGGCATGGGCGAACCTTTCATCGTTACGCAGGAGTCGGAAGCTGCAGCGATCGCGGCTAAATTCCGTGAATACATTCAGACACCGCTGCTGACGAATATCGAAGTGCGGTCTAAGGGTTTTGATACTTACGACGTTTATCCGGGACACCTGCCTGATCTGCTGGCGCAACGCCCAGTGATTCTGTTCGGCAAATGGCGTGGGCCAGTCGGCGGCACTTTCGAACTCCGAGGCAGAACCGGCCGCGGTGAATACTTCACCAGTTTCGATGTTGCCAGCGCGCAACCTGATCAAGGCAACCGAGCGCTGCGATATTTGTGGGCGCGCTCGCGGATTTCCGAATTGTCGGACTATGGATCCGGAAGCGTCTCTGACGACCGCGTGAAGGAGATTGTTTCGCTGGGCCTCAAGTACAACTTGTTAACGCAGTACACGTCCTTCATCGCCGTCCGCGAACAGGTGGTAAATCCCAACGGCCAGGCGGAGAACGTGGAGCAGCCGCGCCCGATGCCGATGGGAGTAAGCGACATGGCGGTGGGAAGTGAACCCGAGCTTGTTTGGCTGGTGGTGGCATCACTGCTGCTGGCCCTGGTGATGCTAATGCGTTCGCGGCAAAGGCGTGCGGTCAACAATCTGAGCTAAGGGAGAAGCGCAGCGCCGCGAGCGATCCACGAGAGGGTCGCTCGCGACTGCTGCCGACTTCAGACTTCGGAGGAGACGAATGTTTAGTGAACCAGGCGCCTTGAAGATGGGTGAGATGGCTAGCGACGGCGCGAAACTAGCCATGTTCCGCTCGTATGTTTGCAAAACTCTTGAGCGAGCAAGAGAGATGGAGCACTTGTCTCAGCAAAAGAATTATCGCGCAACCGCACAGCTGGGTTTTGTGTTGCTCAGCGCCGTTGCCATCAAGTGGTACTACGCGACAGCAAATGTTAATCAGTTGCGGTGGATCCTCGCTCCGACGACTTGGATGGTTGAGTTCATAACTGGAGCAAGTTTTGAATTCGAATCTTACACCGGCTACATGAGCAGCGATCGAACGTTCGTAATTGCTGCTTCATGTGCCGGGGTCAACTTCCTGATCACCTCATTCCTGATGCTGTCTTTGAGAAAGCTTTGGACAGATAGAGCTACAAAGGTCGCGTGGAGATTCTTCGCGGTCGTAGCCGTCGCTGCTTACGTGGCGACAATCATTGCCAACACCGTGCGAATTTCCTCGGCGTTGCTACTGCGACGAATGCCGGTTGAGATTGGACTCGGTCCTGATCAGCTTCACCGCTTCGAAGGAATCCTCATTTACTTTGGGTTTTTGCTGCTGTTGTTTCTGGTAAGTGAAAAAGTGAGTGATCGGACTAGTGGTGCCAACGGCATGGCTTCAGCGGCGAGTGGGGTACTGCGGCAAGCTTTCTTTCCCCTGCTGATCTATTACGGCACCACGTTGGGATTACCGCTCGCGAATGGCGCTTACCGGCAGGGATTTGATTTCCTCGAACACGCGGCCTTCGTGTTGGCAACTCCCTTATTGTTGCTGCTGCCGGTGCTCACGTTTCAGTTTTGCCGGACTTGGCGCGGGATCAAGAATTAAATTATTAAACAACATCACTCAAGGAATTAGATAGCAACTCTCTTCAAGTAACCTCACAGTGAGGAAGGGGGCCTGCCCCGCTTTCTTTGAACTCACTGAAGAATTAAATAGCCACTCACTTCAAGTAAG
>JBPCMI010000237.1:0-11494 GCA_051002415.1 Pyrinomonadaceae bacterium | reverse complement strand
GTTGAAGCCAACTCGGCCACCAACCTGCTGGAAGTAGGTATTGTTGGAATAGGCCAGGGCATCTGTCAGGTCAATGTTGTATCGCTCGGAGACTTCAGCTGTATTGGCCGGGTCGATTATTTTCTCTCCCAAACCAGCGACGCCTGTCACCAGCTTGATAGTTGAGCATGGCTTGAAGCCACGACGCAGGGCCCACTCCTGATTGACCACCGAATAGACGCGACCTGTCTGCGGATCCATTACGACCACGGTGCCAATGTGATTGCCCAGAGCTTTAACAGCCGCGTTTCGCACTTCCAGATCTTCACCAGTCGTGTCGTCTCTACCGATCAATGCCTGCACTTCATCGCGCATCGATTGTTCAATCGCGCGCTGCCGAGCGATAGCTGCGCGGCGTGCGGCTTCAGCACGACGACGGGCTGCGAGTGTGTCGCGACGATGACGCGCTGCGATTCTGCGGAGCTCAGCGGTACGTTCACGTCTGGTTAAGGGGCGACGCAGTCTGCGTTCGAGTGCTTTCAATGAAGAGGATTGTTCGCGCGCGACTTGCTGGCGTCGTTGGCGCAGCTCACGCTTTGAGAGACGAGCGGTTACTCGTGAACGGCCCCGGCGATTGCGCGCCGAATACTTTTCACGACGTGACGCGCGACGCTCCCGAGCCGTCATCTTGCGGCCGCGATCAGCACGTGATGACTTCCTAGCGGATTTGTCGCGAGCGGATTTGCTCTTTGTTGCTTTGCTGGACGAGGCTGCTCGTCGCTTGCCGAATACTTCAGTGGAAAAAGACAGGGATAAAAGGATCAGTAGGATTAGGGCGAAACGCGGGCTTAAAAAAGAACGGATGGATCGGGAAGCTGGGGAATTGAAGGGATGGATCGGTTGTTTCATGCGGCCATTACCTCTCGTAGGAAATTTTGCTCATCCGCCGATGAGCTTCGCCAAAAGCACTAAGGCACGTCGTCCAACACCTGAACTGGCGAAGCACCCTTCCTCGGTAAGAACTCCTGCAAGTTTTGAGAGCACTGCATTGCTCTCTCAAAATTTCAATTCCGGCGCCGACAACCTTGTTTTTTGGCGACCAATCAATCTGCACTTTGTGGTGGGAGAATTCCCTAAAGGCGGTCCCTGGGGACAGTTCAACGAGACCAAGGGCAATATATCACCAGCTAATCTTTGCGGCAACATAAAAGTAACCTTTTGTACATAAACCGTTAATGGGGTTTGGAAAGCAGTTTCCGGTGAGCTAAGCTTGCCGCAAATGGTGTAGCAATTCCCTCTCTCCTATACATCGTTTAGGGCGACATGAGGATTTCCGGACTCTTGCACAGCTTTCGGGCGAGGCTTTTGCTGCTTCTTGCGGTGATGCTGGGGCTCACTCTAGGTGTGCAGTACTACGTGAATCTGCGGGCGATTCAAAGCAACGCTCGAGTCATCGTCGAGCAGGAGCAAGCAATTATGGCCGGGGTGGCCCTCGGCGTTAACAGTATTTTCAGTATTAAGTATCTCGATGAGTTGCGGAGCAACATGCGAGTCCCGTTGCTGGATGAACGGGTGGGGCGCGTCAAGAATGTGATGGTAGTTGATAGCGATGGCAGAGTGCAGGACAGCCTAGTCAGCGATTACACCCCCACTGAGAACGAAGACAAGACTGTTCGCTACGTTGATATCAAGGATGTGCCACTGCCGCCGTTAAGCTCGGCGGTCGGGTTAGCAGACGAGAGGGAAAACTTACCGGGCTGGATGAGTGCATCGCCTCCCACCAAACCCGGCGACCCAGGAGCTTTTTACTTTCCGCTGGAAACAACTAAGGGCCGCCGCTACGTAATCGTCGTACTTGGATCGGCAAACACCCTTACCGACATTCTGCAGCGTCAGGCTTCGCGATCGGCTTTATACACATTGCTGTTGCTACTGGCGACCACGCTCGTCACGGGACTTTTCGTGTGGCGCTTTACGAGACCGATTAAGTTGCTGTCAGCCGCTGCACAAAAAGTAGCCCGGGGAGATTTTAGTGTTCGTGTCCCGGAGGAACGTCGTGATGAGTTAGGACAATTTGCCGCGGCGTTTAATGAGATGACAACGCAACTCGCGCGGGCGCGAGAGCTCGAAGCGCAACTGCATGAGGCTGAGAAGGGCGCGGTCGTCGGCCGGCTCGCCGCCGCGATTGCTCATGAGATTCGCAACCCGCTCAACTACATTAATCTCACCCTGGACCATCTGCGCTCGTCATTCGCACCGGAAGATGCTGCTAAGCGCGAAACGTTTCTAAGGCTCGCGAGTCAGCTCAAGGCTGAAGTGCTCCGGATCAATCGTCACATTACTGATTTTTTGAAATATTCACGCCCGTCCGCACTCGATTTCCAATCGGTTGATTTGCGCGCTGAGGCGGAAGATGCCCTGCGGCTGATCGAAGCGCAGGCCGCGGAGCACGGCGTCAGCACAAGTGTGGAAGTAGAGTCAGCGTTGCCGGCAATCGTGGCTGACCGCGAAACTCTGCGATCTGCATTCACGAACCTAATAATCAATGGGCTTCAGGCGATTGACGGCGATGGTGGTAACATCGTCATCAAACTTACGAATGAAGAAGGCAACCGCATACGAGTAGAGATATCTGACACTGGTAAAGGAATTGCTCCGGAGGATATCTCAAAGGTGTTTGAGCCTTATTACTCGACCAAGGACACGGGGACTGGTCTGGGCCTGGCGATCGTGAGAAAAGCAGTTGAGGACCATGGCGGAACTATCAGCGTTCATTCGAAACAAGGAAGTGGAACAACTTTTACGATCATATTGCCGGTGAAGCCGGCAGCAGGTTGAGGAGGAAGCAAGAAGGGACGCGGTGACAGGGTGACGACGAGCGGAAAGCACTCTTCATAGTCCTGGTACCTTGAATCGCAGTTTCTTTGAGGCTGAAAACATGTCGCGCAAAAGCATATTGGTAGTCGACGACGAAAAGTCGCAACGAGAGATTCTGGAAATGATCCTGACGAGCGAAGGCTACGATGTCACAACCGCATCGTCGGGAGAAGCGGCAATTAAGTTTGCCAAGGATCGGCGGTTCGATTTGGCATTAACCGATCTAAAAATGACGGGAATGGATGGGATCGAGCTGCTGCAACATCTGCTCGCGCTCGATTCGTCGATTATCGTGATCCTACTTACCGCACATGGATCGATCGAGTCGGCCAAGGAGGCACTACGGCGCGGCGCTTTCGACTACATGGAGAAGCCCTACGACAAGGATGCGTTGCTGGCAACCATTAATCGCGCGTTAGACAAGCTCGACGCGATCGACGTTGAAATCATTTCCGCCTCGCCAAAGATGGAAGCCGTCAAGCGGATGATCGTCAAAGTCGCTCGCTCGAATTCTACGGTGCTGATCCGTGGCGAGTCAGGCACCGGAAAGGAACTAATCGCGCGCTCAATTCATAACCAGTCGCCGCGCGCGCAAGAGATGTTTCAGGCGGTAAATTGCGCGGCGATTAACGAGAACCTTTTGGAGTCGGAGTTGTTCGGCCACGAGAAAGGCTCGTTCACCGGAGCTCACGCCGATAAGAAAGGACTTTTTGAAATTGCCGATCGTGGCTCGTTGTTTCTGGATGAGATTGCGGAGCTCGATGTCGCTATGCAGGCTAAGCTTCTGCGCGCGCTGCAAGAGCGAAAAATCCGGCGGGTTGGCGGGACTCATGAAATCAGCGTCGATGTGCGCGTGATCGCTGCTACCAATAGAGACCTGCGCGCAATGGTCGCTGATGGCCGCTTCCGCGACGATCTCTACTACCGGATCAATGTGCTATCGGTAGACGTTCCTCCGTTGCGCGAACGCCGCGACGACATTCCCGTGCTGATCGATTTCTTTTTGAAGAAGCACACTCGTAACACCTCCCGACTTGTGCGTGGCCTAACGCCAGAAACGAAAAAGGTCATGCTTGAGTACAGCTGGCCAGGTAATGTGCGGCAACTGGAGTCGGCAATCGAACGCGCGATCCTGCTGTGCGAAGGCGATCTGATCACGATCGACGACTTGCCTTTGGAAGTGCGTCAGGAAGCAAGGCCGGCGGCCGAGGGCGCGTTCAAGCTGCCGCTCGAAGGTATCAACTTTGAAGAAGTGGAGCGCGACCTACTGACGCAGGCGATGGAGCAGACTGATTACAACATCACCAAAGCCGCGAAGTTGCTCGGCTTTACCTTTCGTACTCTGCAGTATCGTCTGGAAAAGTTTGGCATCAAGAAACCGGAAGATAAGAAGGAAGCGGCGGGATAGTGGGATTGGCGATTGCCAATTGCCGATTGGGCAGGCATATGAGTCTTGAGTATACAAGGTCAGTTTGGTAATGAGGTCAGCACGCACCAAGCGATAGCCGGTGGGCCTTTTATTTGGCGATTGGCAGCTGCTGATTGCGGCCATCCCAAAAAGCCAATCGAAAATCGGCAATCGCCAATCCTCAATCGTTAGGGGGATCTTGAAGATGACCAGGCTAGGTGCCATTTTTTTTCTCTCGTTAATGTTAATAGGCGTCGGCGCTTGCTCGCGCTCAGCCCAGAATGAAAACTCAGCCTCAAGTTCGGCCGAGCCCCCGAAGATCACTTCTGAGTCACTCGTTAAGGTTACGGCAGAGCCGATCGAGGTAGTTGCCGGTGAGCGGGGCGAAGTAGTTGTGAAGCTCAACACTCAAAGTGGCTATCACATCAATGCAAACCCGGCGAGCTTCGATTATCTCAAAGCGACTGAAGTTGATCTCCCAGACACCCCAGAAGTGGCGGTTGACTACATCTATTACCCCAATCCTCAAGTGAAGAAGTTTTCGTTTTCTCCCGATCAGGCGCTCAGGGTTTATGAAGGCGAGACACAGTTGAAAATTATGTTGAATGTCGAAAAAGCGGCACCCAAGGGCGCGCACAATATTCCCGCCAAACTCAACGTTCAGGCTTGCGACGACAAGCTCTGTTATCCTCCAGGTTCCATCAGTTTCACAATTCCGGTAACGATCAAGTGAAGACTCTCTGGCTGGCACTCGCCGGTTGTTGTATCGCCGTCGCCGCCGTGCTGATGGTGCTTGGTCGTTTCGACGGCGCCTTTGTCGTGGCCGTGTTAGGAATGGTTGCCTGGTTCTTGAACTACCGAGCGCAAGTTGCCGCAAGTCTTCAGGCTGACGATGCAACCACTGATGAGGAAATTGAAACTGAAAGAAATGATGATCAATAAACAAGGCGTAGTAGGGATACTCTTTCTGGCTTTAATAACGACACTTCCAGCGCAGGCTGCTAATGAGGCGGAAGTGCGAGGCACCGTGCAGCGAGTGTTTCAACAACTCAAGTCGCGCGACTATAACGCGCTCTACGATTCCCTACCCTCCTCCTCGCGCAGCCGAATGTCGCGCGAGCGCTTCTCGAGTGCTTTGAAACGCGCGCAAGACATGTACGTGCTCGACCGCATCGACGTCGGCCAGGTGCGCGTGGCAAAGGATATCGCCGTAGTTGATACAGTGCTTTATGGGCGAGTCGTCGCGCCGCTATCCGCGGAGGGCAAGATTGTTGTGCAACAGTATTTGGTGCGTGAGGACGGCAAGTGGAGAGTGGCTACCGGCGATTCAGGCACGATAAATCGGTTTCTTGCCAGCAATCCAGCCTTCCGGGCGAAGTTTCCGATTCGGCAGCCGCGCGTTTATGTGAAACAGGGTAACAATTGGGTGGAATTCTCGCCCGGTCGGAAACGCGAATGATGGCGATTGCCGATTGGCGATGTTCGGGTATTGAGGAAACTTTCTAATCGGCATCCGCAATGGCCATCCCCAATGTCAATCGTTTTATGTTTGGCTCGTTTTACTTCACTGCGTTAGGATAACGCTAACCAACGATGGAAGAGCGTGAGGAATTCCTGACCGCTCGTCAGCTTGCGAAGGTATTGCAAGTCAGCGAGTCGACTGTACGGCGATTAGCCCGCAAGCGCCGTATTCCTTCAGTGCGCGTCACGCCCAAGATCGTCCGCTTTCACCTCGACGCTGTGCGCGAGTCGCTTGATGTTCCCAAGCATCGCATTCGCCATGGCGAGTACACCGAACCGGTCGACGACAGCCAACTTTCTTTCGAAGATCTGCTTTTGAGTTAGATCTGAAACCTGTTAGCGCACCGCAAAGATCTCTAAAACAATTTTCCTTTAGGAGAGTGTACATCGACGGCTGCCGAGTTTTTGTTATCTGCCTTTTTTGTGGTCAGCGTCTCTGCATCTCATCGTGGAGATTGGCAAATCGGCAATCTGCAATCGCCAATCATTTTGGGCTGGCAATAAGAGAAATCGCGAGGCGATAAACCGCGGCTCCGTCTATCTCAACATCGCTGCTGCCCGGTTCGGCGCCGTTGATTTTTGCCGTCACTCGATACTTGCCCGGTTCGGGTGTCAACCTAAACACAAACGAACCGGTTTCCGTCGTAACGCGCCCGTCAATCTTTTTTGTAGAACCATCCTCAAGAATTCGCGCGAGCTCGACACGCGCGCCGGGAACGCTTCTGCCGCTGGGACTGAAAACACTACCGCGAATAAAAGCGATTGAGCCTTCGTCTACCGAAAGTACCAGTCGGTCACCAAGGGAACGCGTCTTTCCTGATTTGACTTCAACATTCTCAACCGTGCCAACACTCAATCCAGGTTTCCGGAAAGTTAGACCATACATGCCTGGCTGCAACCCTGACACTACAAAGCTGCCCCCTTTGTCGGTGGCTACACGAGTCACTTCCTGCTCGCCTCGTCGGACAACGACCGAGACACCGGCAGCTGTACCCGTCTCGACTTTTACTTTTCCCTTAATGCCGCCCGTGCCGCGCGTCTGCGCCGGCACCACGAACTGCATGGCAAATATGAAAAGGACGGCGGCAATCTGTTGTCTTAACTTCACTCATTCACTCCGATTTGCTGAGCCCGCAATATAGCACCCTATAAAACCAGCACGAATGCGTAAACGTTGATGCCGGCAGCTCCAACGATTGTTGCCTTTCGTAGATTGAATAGCGGGAGTGTTTTACGCCAGTTTACCGACGGCGATAATTTGGTTCAGGCCGCTTCAGCGGCCTTATTCGGGGGAAGGCCGTTGAAACGGCCTAAGGATCCAATCGTTGCGCCATCTAACCAGCCCCGACGTGTCGGGGCTGGCCTAACTGCCCTGCGGCCTGCCTCGTAAACGAGGCACATCATTGACTCTTGATGCTGGACTATTTCTTGTGCAAAGCCCACTTACCTTATTCTTTGGTCGGTGAAGCCACATCGTATAAGCTCTTGCTCAACCCAGCACCAGTCTTCAGATTTTCCCGACCTTAAACTTTCAGCATCTAATAATCGTAATTGTTCTTGTAATAATCGTGAATCAGCTTTTCACTCAAATCTGGAGACATCGCACCCGCATTCTGGTTATTCTTTTATGCCAGATTGGTCTCTGCTGGAGCAACGTCGCCCAGGAGCAGGTGGATCCTGCTACCGCGCAGCGACCGCGCAAAGTCTTCCCTGCGGAACTCGAAACTCCCGACGATGTGCTGCGCATAGACACCGATGTGGTCTCGGTTGATGTTTTGGTAACCGACAATGAAGGCCGGCCGGTGCGAAATCTGACGAAGCAGGATTTCAAACTTTTTGCCGACGGTCAGGAACAAGCACTTTCCTTTTTCCAGGTTGAACGTCGAGCTGGACCAGCGCGACCTTTGGCAATCGTATTTGCAGTGGACATCTCCGGCAGCATGACGACCGATGAAATCTTGCGCTTGCGCACAGCGCTTAGGGCGTTCTCTTCCAACGTCGCCGATCAACAAGCCGTCTACGCGGTTATGGCATTTGGGATGAACGTAAAAACGCTGCAGCGTTTCACCAGTGAGGCAAGCAAACTCGACCGCGCGCTGGAACGTGTGGCGCGCGAACCGAACGGATTGTCAACACACACCTACGACGCCGTAGACGATGCGATTAGGCTGCTGGTGCGTCAAGCGCCACGCTCGCGTGATCGGCGACTGCTGAAGCGTGCAGTGATCGTTGTGACGGATGGCTTCCCTGTCGGCGATACCGTGTCGGCGGAGACTGTCATCGAACGCGCGAATCAAGCGGATGTGAGCGTGTACACCGTGACGCTGCCGTCTTACTCGAGAGTTGTCGCCTCAACCGCGCAGACGCCTTTGCCAACGCCGCTGGATGTGAGCGAACTCGCGGAACGCACAGGCGGGAGAAATCTCTACGCGGATCAGAAAGACTATCAACAGCTCTTTCGCGCCCTGGCGGAAGAAGTCACGTCAACTTATGTGTTGGCCTTTTATCCAGCAGAAGAGAAACGGCGAGACGGCAAGTTTCACGAAATTAAAGTGCAGGGACCGAACGGTCTAACATTGAGGCAAAGCCGTCCGGGCTATCAAGCGCAGGAAACGAACAGCAGGCCACTGAGGTAAGGAAGAATAATCCGGACTGGGCAGAATAACCTCGGCTAAAAATCATCGTCTTCTTCATCGTCGTCCAGGTCTTCTTCCTCGGCGATGTCGAGTTCCAGCGGGTCGAGGCCGACTACTTCGAGCTCGGTGCCACACTCCTCGCACAAAACGCTGTCACCCTTATCCGCGTCCGAATCTACGTGAACATCAGCATCACATTCGGGGCACGTTCCTGTCGGCACTGTTTCTACCTCCGATAAATATTTGAAGGCAGGGGCACGCCGGAATAATCTGGAGACCGCCACCTTATTAATGGATTGCCCGGCTAATCTAACTGTCGCTGGTAGAATTTGCAATACTCTTTTGCGAGATTGCTGAGCGTAATATTTCATTCGCGACGCTCCCCATGAACGGTCCCCCGCTGGTAAAAAGTGTCTAGTTTCACAGAGATTTGTCTTGCTTTTGTCGAGGGCATGGCCGACGATGCGCGTAGATGCCGTGCTGGCAGGTAAGCAATGAAGCAGTGGTGGTTTAAATTATGAATATCCCCCGCCGAGTCAGCCTCCTCATCATCATTTTCTTTCTCTTTGCTATTAACGTTGCGGCACAAAAACGTCGCACAGCTCAGGCGAAAGCTCCCGCGCCCACGCCCGCTCAAAAACCAGCACCAACTCTTGAGAATCTCCTGGCGGTCGATACCTACCGCGTTCATGTAGAGATTCGCGGTGTGGGACAGTTATTGAAAACGCAATCATTCAACGACGCCATCGAACCGATCATGAAGCTGGCGTCGCCGCCTAAAGAATTTAAGACGCTCCTAACCTGGCTGAATTCACAGTCAGATTCCCTCTCAGGCTCGCGGATGATGGTGGCATCGTGGTCTGTGCGGCCTAACGTTCCCAGTGTGCTGATCGCTCTTGAGTTTGCCTCTCCGGAAGAAGCGCAAAAATTTGAGCCGCGGCTTCAAAACTTTTTGCCGAAGCTATTGCCCTCACCTACGCCAACGCCCACTCCGGCCAGTTCGCCATCCGACGCTTCTTCTACTGCAAATTTGCCAGCTGAAAAGAAACCCGCAGGGGAGAAGAGCTCGGATGAAACCGGTGATGCGCAACCGAAAGAAGCGGGGCCTTCGTTTGTAATCAAGCAGGCTGGCTCGTTGGTCTATGTCAGCAACGTAGCCTTTAATTTCAAGAGTCTGCGGCCCACGGGGACTAAGCTGCTGACTGAAGATCCAAGCTTCCGGCGGGTACACGACAGATTTGCAACAGAGCCGGTTCTGGTCTTTGTAGATACTGGCGGGATGCAGCGGGAAAATGAGGAGCTCCGGCGAAAAGTTGAGGAAGAAGAGCAAAAGCGTGCGCAAACACGAACAATTGAAAGCGAGCCAGCCGGAGGAGGCGAGGAGGAAGTTACCTCTATTGAGCAAATGCAGGACGAAGGCCCGCCACCGCCGATGGTGCCGCCTGATCCTGACGTAGTTCCGCAAGGCGTGCCGACTGAGGGTCAAACCCAAGTTGAACTAGTTAGCGAAAATTCGCAGCCACCTCCGCCTCCTAATATGTCTGACATGTTGATAGGCCGAATGGCGAGCCTGCTTTTTAGTGGCCCCTCGGTTCTGCCGGACGCAGTCGGGGTGGCGCTTGCCTTCGATCCCGACAACTATGCTTTGCGTGTGTTGCTGGTAGAAGAGCCCGGAGTGAAAGGGAATCCAATTCCTTTCATGCCCCAGTTGATCTCGGGCCCACCCTTAACTCTGGAAGCAGCGGGCGTGTTTCCGGCCAATACTGAATTCTTTGTTTCGCTATCGCTCGACTATCCACAAATTCACGACAACATGGTGAAAGCTCTCACTGAGCAATCCCAGCGATTCCGGATGACGGCTGCCGCCGGCGAGCCGGTGGAGGAATCGCCCTTCGCGGAGTACGAGAGAAAGGGCGGCATTAAATTCAAGCAGGACTTATTTCCTCTGCTGGGCCCTGAAGTCGCGCTGATTCTGCCGTTGCAAACACTCGACGTCGGTCCTAACAAGCCTCCTGTGGAAACCGAAGGTCCTTCAGGCAAAGCCGCGGCTCCGCCGATGCCAAGTCCGATCATCGCGATTGCCGTTCGCGATCGCGACGGCGTGCGCGCCCTCTTGCCCAAAGTGATCGAATCATTAGGTTTTAAGGGCGCAAGTCTTTTAGCCCAAACTCAGAAACGTGGCGACACTGAGATTGTGTCCTATGCGGGGACTTTTTCTTACGCCTTTATGGGAAACTTCCTTTTACTCTCCACCGAGCCGAAAGAAATTCGTCGCGTCGTCGATTCGTATCTGAACCATGACACGCTGGCTTCCGAGAGTCACTTTCGCAATGCCACGCGCTGGCAACCACGGCAGGTGTTAGGACAATTTTATTTATCGCCGAAACTGATGGACGGTTATCGCGACTTTGCTCTCACCATGAATTCGTCGGTAACCGATCAACTCGGCGAGATATTTTCCCGCCTCAGTCCCACTTCTGAGCCGTTGACCTATGCCCTGTCGAACGAGGGACTCGGTCCAATGCATGAGTTACGCCTGCCCAAGAACCTGGCGTTGGTGATGTTGGCCTCGGCATTAGGAGTGTCGGGGCAATCTTCTTCGGTAATTGCCAACGAGTCACTCGCACAGGGCAAACTACGCACGATTGCCAGCGCCGAAAATACTTTTCGGGCGACGCACAAAGACGGCAACTACGGCAGCCTTGATCAATTAGTATCCGCCGGTCTCATTTCGAAAGAGTTCCTTGAACCGACGGGATATCGGATTGAGGTACGAGCGTCAGGTTCGGGATTTGAGGCGACGGCGGTTCCCGTGGAATATGGCAAAACAGGAACACGGTCCTTCTTCATGGATGAAAGCACAATTCTGCGCGGAGGCGATCATGGTGGCGGGCCAGCTACCCTTGCGGATAAGCCTGTCCAATAAACTTGAATTTGAATTCAGAGTTCAGTTCTTTGAACTTTGTGCTTTGAACTTGGTTCTTAGTGAGTTCGCGCAAGTAGCACAAGGTTCAAAGAACAAAGTTCGTTTTTTTTTTCAAAGATTACTAATTTCAATCGGTTCAACTTTCTC
>JBPCMI010000236.1:0-5486 GCA_051002415.1 Pyrinomonadaceae bacterium | reverse complement strand
GCGCACTCTAAAGCTGGTTACCGCTCGTAGCGCATCATCATTCCGTTGCTGCCGGCTGCCCAGCCAATCTTTTTCTGAAAGTGAAGCGCATACAAATTGTGAGTGTTCGCAGAATCCTGCTTTAGCCAGGTGATGCCACCGTCGCCAGTCCGCAGAATCGTTCCCGCACGCCCAACCGCCCACGCCTCCTCATCGTTAACAAACTCCACGCTCAACAGGGTTGCCGGAACCGAAGTTCTCACGGTCATCCAGTTTGCGCCGCCATCAAACGTCCGCAATAGCGTCCCCTTTGCGCCTACCGCGAGCCCTTTTTTATCGTTGCGGAAGTCCACGTGATAAAGGGTCACCGTCGTTCTCGAATCCTGGCGCGCCCACGTGTCGCCACCATCGCTGGTGAAAAGAATCGTGCCGCCCTCACCGACAATCCATCCGCGTTTATCGTTGTCAAAGTCAACGTGGATTAGTTCGGATTTACTGGGTGTCTGTTTGCGCTGCCATGTTTCACCGGCATTGTCCGTGTAAGCGAGGATGCTATCGATGACGGTATTTTTTTTGCTGATTGAACCCACTACCCAACCTTTTTTCTTGGAGGAAAAGCGGATGCAATAGAGTTCCACCGTGGCGCCTTCGAACTCAGGAGGAGCGAAACGGCGCGCCTCAGTCCAACGCGTTCCAGTGTCCTCTGTCTTGAAAATGGCATTGCCAGCGATTAGATACCCGCGTTCTTTATCGCGAAAGTAAATGTCGTTTATTGCATCGGTAGTTTCGACTCGCTGACTTGTCCACGTGACGCCTCCGTCTTCGGTGCGAACCAGAAAGCCGTCATCGCCGCCAGCCCAACCACGTTTGCTATCGAGAAAGAAGACGGTGTTCAATTCCTGCTTTGGCGGTGCGATACGCGTTGCTACCCAGCCCTGTTGCGCGATCGCTACTGCGGCCCCTGCGGCCAAAACAATCGCTGTCGCCAGATAGCGACAAAAGTGTTGCTTGTCTCCGAACTTCATTTTGCTCCCCTGATTGCAGATTCACTGTGGCAACTTCAAACGCAGAAAGACCAAAAATCTGTTAGGACTTGAGTCCATTTAGTTGTTCCTGATCGCTTCTTTTGTACCTTAGTTCGGGTTCACAAGACAAGATTCCACACCAGACGGAAAAGGGCCACTGAATCATTGAGTCATCGGGTCATTGAATCATTGACTCATTGAATCATCGGGTCCTTGAATCATTGAATCATTGAATCATTGGATCATTGAGTCATTGAGTCATTGAATCATCGGGTCATTGAGTCATTGTTATCATTGCTTGTATTGAGAGTCTCCCAATCTCCCAATCTCCCAATGACTCAATGATTCAATGATTCAATGACCCGATATCGTCAGGGCGCTGTCACCCGATAAATCCGGCCCTCATAAACCACGATCACTTTTTCGCCAAGGGCGAAGAAGTCACCTAACCGCGGTTTCTTAGTCAGCAACGCGAAGTACTCGTCGCTACCAAACCTAATCGCAGTCTCCGCAAGCTTCGCATCAGTCTTGAATTCCGCGTCTGTCCAAACTCCATCGCGGAGGTAGAAAGTCTTGCCACCGACGGTCCGCACGGCCGCCGAAAGTCCATCCTTGGAAAAACGCTCAGCATCCTGCTGCGACCGCGCACGTTTGCTTTCCTGCACGCCCACCGACCCAGTCATTACCTGAGCGTCAGCAGCCCTCGCAGGTTTGGGTGACCGCGCAGCATTTCCGAAGGTCCTGCCGCGTCCCGCTCCGCCGACGCGGGTAGTAATTACCTCTTGGTCGGAACCTTCAAGCGCAAGATAAGAAGTGTATGGCGTGACGATGCCGTACCGAGTTCCCAAATCAACGACCTCATCGCGGAGCTCGGCCGCCTCGCCATTGGTGCGAATCTGCTCCATCAACCAGCCCACTCGTCTCGTGGCCCACAGGCGCGGCAGAAAATCGTTTGCCTCCTCGCGCAAAGGAAAGCGCTGGTTGTTGTAAACAAACTCCTTGTTGCTGCTGCCGGCCTTTCCGCTAAGCTGCAAGCGCACATAGTCCATGTCCGTTTCATTCCGGTAACGGCCGATCAGCATCACCTGCGAGCCTCTAAAAATATCCGGCAAAGCTCTCGGATAAACCAGATCCGTTTCCACTCCTGCCATATCAAGACGCAAGTCAGTCAACACTGGAGAATTTACTCTCGCAAAGAAACTCGAAACTTTAGCCTCGAGATCCTCAGTGGGCTCAATGTAGTCAGCGACGCCGCCATTATCAGCAGCGAGTTTGTCCAAGAGCGCCGTGTTGACGTTGTAGCCGACGCCGAAACTAAAAAGGCGCAATCCGGGAAGACGCGCCTGCCTGGCGTTTTCGAGAATACGGGTCGGGTTTGTTTCACCCGACGTCGGCAAACCATCTGTCATGAAGACAATCATCTTGGGACGGTCGTCTACACGGAATTGTCGCATCGAGGCGAGCACGGCTTCGTTGATGTTCGTGCCTCCCACAGGTCGCAACGCCTGAACAAATGCCTCCCCTCTCCGGCGGCCTTCGTCGTCGGCCGCAATCAAACCTGACTCAAACAAACGTTCCTCGCCGGCGAATGAGATCACATTGAAGCGGTCTTTGGGGCGCAGAATTCTGATTCCGTAAAGCAGCGCCGCGCGCGCCTTCTCCATCTTGCCCGTTTCGGCCATGGATCCAGACGTGTCCAGCACGAACACAATGTCTTTTGCGGCAAACTCCTGTTCTCGGAATTCATCCTTGGGAGAAATCATCAGCAGAAAGTAACCATCCTTGCCTGCTTCCCGATGTGTCAGAAGCGAGACGCCGAAGTCCTGGTTTGACAGCGTATAGAAAAGCCGAAAGTCCTCGGGTTCTTGTCCGCTAACAGATTCGAACGAAATTGCCGAATTACGTTCGCCCGCGCGCTTAATCGAAATCGCATGAGAAGGTGAATAAATATTGCGGATGGGCTCTTTGCTTTCCAACACTACCCGGCCGGCAACTGAGCCAATTGCGGTGGCCTGGCGACCGACGCCAAGCGGATAGCGATAGGAAACGGTTCCTGCGTCGGCGCGCAGCACTTGTGAGTAAGTAAGTTCAAGCTTCTTGTCTGAGTGCGGACCAATGGGAAAGATGCTGGCTTGAAAAAGATCCTTGCCGGCGTATTCAAGCAGTCCGGGATCCCGCTGACGACGAACGATCTCGTCATAGATTCGTCTTGCTTCCTCGCGCGAGCGTACCTCCCCAACCAGGCGGCGGTCACCATCCCAGATCGCAAACTCGACGATCGACGCGGATTCTGGAATCGGAAACAGATAGGTACCTTCGAGAGTCGCATCGGTATCATTCCTAAACACTTGTTCCAAGTGAGTAGTTGCTACTTGGGAAACTATTTTTGTGTCGATCTTAATAGATTTGATCGGCAGGGTCCGCGGCATGGCGACCGGCGGCAGGGGACGCGGCGGGCCGGGGCAGCGTTGGCATGGACCCGGCACAATCACTCCCTGCGCACTGGCAGAGGAATTAGGGGCAAAGGCAACGAGGAGGAACAGAAGACCAATGAATAAGAGTGATTTGATACGCATACTGACCTCGACAGAAAATTTAGGACGGGGGCATCACGAGTTAAGAACGGTTATCTGAAAGTTTCTTGCAATCAAGTAAACGTTTGGGTTGTCGGCTTTCACAGGGTTAGTCCGCGAAGCGGACGAAAAGGTATAAAGCTGAGCGTAAGCCCCAGGTGTGTGACCAAGAGCACTTCCGGAGCCTGCGGAGCGCAGTGATAGTGCAAGGCACACACCGTTTCCTGACGCCCGCTCCGCGGGCTCACCAATCATCTGGCGGAAGTGTCCTGGGGCTACGCCCCAGGCTTTATGCGTTCACCTGCTCCGCAGGTCATTGAGATGCAAACTTTCAGCTAAAAGATCTACGCCTCTGCTTTGAAGCAGCATTCAATGTAAGTCGCGGAGTCTCTTATTCGTGAGCGTAATAATCGTGATGTAAATTACGATTGCGAATCCCCCGGCGGTTATCGCCGTCGGGGCTCCGAACCGGTGGGAGACGACGCCCGCGAGCAGATTTCCAATTGGCATTGCCCCCACAAACGAAAGAATGAACATGCTCATTACGCGGCCGCGCATCCGGTCGGTAACCAGTTTCTGCAGCAACGTATTAGTCACGGCCACCGAAGTGACGATCGCGAAGCCGAGACCAAAGAGAAAGATGAGTGATAGGGGTAACCAGGTTGACTGGGCAAACACAACTAGGCAGATACCAAAAAAAAATGCCCCACCCAGAACTGACCAACCTTTCTTCTTGAAGTCGCCGAGGTAGGCAAGCACTAAGGCTCCCAAAAACGCACCGGCCCCCGCAGTCCCCATCATCCACGCCAGGCCGCTGGCGCCCAGATGAAAAATGTCGCGGGCAAAAATCGGAATCAGCGTCAGGTAGGGCGCGCCGAAGAGGCTGGTTGCCGCCGAGATCGAAAGCAATGAAGAGACGCGCGGTCGCTTTCTAACATAGCGAAACCCATCAATTAGATCCTGCCAAAGCGCGCGACGGTCCTTCACCGAGTGAGCGATCGTTCGCCGTCCCTCGAAGCGAATCTGGCTGAGCGAGATCACAACCGCGATGAATGAAATCCCGTTGGCATAAAAACAGCCCGCCAGTCCAAAGAATTTGAATCCAAGCGCGGCGGCGACAGGACCCACCACGCGTGACAGTTGAAACTGAGTTGAGTTGAGTGCGACTGCGTTGGCGAGGTCTTCGCGTCCCACCAGGTCGTAGGTCATCGCCTGGTAAGACGGCCCGGCGATCGCCATGCAGCAGCCCGTCACAAATGAAAACCCCAATACCAGGTAAAGATTCACCTGCTGTGTGCTAACCAGAATGGCGAGCGCGAAAGCTGCCAGGCCGGCAACGATTTGCGTGTAACGCAACAAGCGACGGCGGTCAACCAGATCAGCGAATACACCGCCAGCAAGGGTTAGAAAAAATCCCGGCACTGTTGCCATGAAGCCGTCAAAGCCGAGCCAAAAAGCGGAGTCAGTTAACTGCAGCACGAGCCAGCCCTGGGCGACTGCCTGCATCCAGGTGCCAATGTTTGAAAGGAAAGCGCCCATCCAGAAGCGCCGGTAGTTCGCGTGCGAAAGCGCACGAAACATTGCCGTGCGGCGCTTCATCGGCCGTTCAACCGGCGGGACCTCCTGAACTTCCAGAACCATACCTTTTAAGTTTCGACCTTCGTAACGCAGAATATTTTTAGCGCTTAGGTTTTACATAGCGAACGCTGCCACACTGCGAATTGACAGAAGTTTGTGTAACATCCGGCTGTATTCAATTCTAGCAGGGGGAAAATTTTATGATCAGATTTCTACTTATCAGCTTGATTACAATTAAAGAGGTAATGTGCCTTGACGAAACTGGAAGCAAGATGGTGCTTGAACCGGTGAGTTTGGTGTTGGGTGAACCCGATGCTTCACTCCTTAAAAC
>JBPCMI010000235.1:0-6436 GCA_051002415.1 Pyrinomonadaceae bacterium | reverse complement strand
TTCGATATCGCCGTTGGACGAATAGTGCATTGAGTGCTCCGAGGCCGACAACCGGGCATTGGCGAGAAACGATACTAGCACGCGTCACGGGGAACATGAGGCCGGCACAGTACGGGAGCGGAGAAAGATAATGATCGCCTAAGCCAGACGACCAATCGAAAATCGGCAATCGACAATTGTCAATCGCTATCGATGGTATTGGCGGTCGATGGCTTCGATCTTGGAAACGCGCTTGCGATGGCGGTCTTCGGTTATTTCGGTTCCTAACCAGGCGGTAACAATTTCGCGCATTTGCGCGCCGGTGATGGTGCCACTGCCCAACGTTAAGACATTTGCGTCGTTGTGTTCGCGTGAGTTCCGCGCCACGGCGGCCGAATAACACGCCGCCGCTCTCACACCCGGAACTTTATTCGCTGTCATGGCGCTGCCGACCCCCGCGCCGTCAATCATGATCCCCACTTCGGCAGTTCCGTCAGCAACTGCCCGGGCCACCGCATGCGCGAAGTCAGGATAATCAACGGCGTCTCCCGAGTTGGTGCCGAAGTCGTGAACGCGGTGTCCTGATTCAATCAGAAAGCTCTTTAGCTCTTCCTTCATTTTGAATCCGCCGTGGTCCGCGCCTACCGCAATCATCTTTGCCGTCTTCGAACCTCTGCGCGAGACGCGTCGCACAATTTCAATTCCCTTCTCCCGGATCACGTCGTTGGCGAGCGGGGTCAAACGGGAAAGTTCACCAATACGCAACACTGCGCCTTTTTCCAAACCGCGCACATCGTCCTCAGTGATCACGAGCTTCGACGATTCGTCACGCGTCACATTGCTGTTTGCAGGAGCGCTCGGAAGCGTATCGATAAAACGAGACGTGGTTTCTCGGCCCGCGCCGGCCCGGGGTTGCTCGGCATCGGGCAACGCCTGCGCCAATACATTGCGCACTAATGAACGGATACGATCTCGATCGGAAGGGTCACTCATAAACCAGGTCTGCCGGTCTCAGGTCTCAGCTCTGCGGGTTTCAGGTTTCAAGTTTCAGGTTTCAAGTTTCAAGTTTCAAGTTTCAAGTTTCAAGTTTCAGGTCGTTGGTCTTTGTAATTAACTTGAAACTTGGAACCTGAAACTTTGAACCTTACTTCTGGGACTCGAAACTTTACACCTCTCGAAGATCCACCAACCGTCCGGTGCTGGCGATCACTCGCCCCCGCCTTACTTTAAAATCGACGCGCCCAACGAAGATGCCACTCTTGCCGACCTGAAAAATTAAAGTCTCTTTTCCGGATGGTTGCTTCACGCTCACCGGCGTTTCCATGAAGCTATGATTGTGCCCACTCGCGATGAAATCAATGCCATCCACTTGTTCCGCAACTTGGGAATCGCCGACCTCGCGCTCCTTCGGTTGCAGGTAGTAACCCAGATGCGACATACCGACAACTAGCGTGCAGCGTTCTTTTTCACGCAGGGTCGAGACTACCTCCCGCGCCGCTTCGACCGGATCCTGATACGTGACGCCCTTGAAATTCGCTGGCGTGATCAAGCCTGTGGGACTGATACCTAAACCGAATAGTCCCACGCGCACACCGCCGACAGTACGGATCACGTAACGCTTCACCTTGCTCTCCAGCGGGGTGCCGCGCACGTCGTAGTTTGCGGAAAGCAAATCGAAGTTGGCGAACTTAAGCGCCGCCGCGAGAGCTTCGACACCGTTATCAAATTCATGATTACCCAAAGTTCCGGCGTCGTAACCAGTTGCGGACATCGCTTTGTACTCGACCTCGCCGCGATAAAAATTGAAGTAAGGCGTTCCCTGAAAAACATCCCCAGCATCGATCAAGAGGGTGTTTGGGTTCTGTCGTCGAATCCGTTTGACGAGGGTTGCGCGACGTGCGACGCCACCCTTTCCCGAATAGAGGGGATCGTTCGGCGGCAGAGGATCGATCTGAGAGTGAGTGTCATTCGTGTGCAGAAAAGTGATGAGAGTTTCGCCGGGGCGTGACGTCAAAAGCGGTTCAGTTAACGACAAGTTCGCCGCGTTTGTGAACAGTTCGGCCGGACGAGCTATAACTGCCGCGCCAAAAATAGCGCTTGATGTTAGAAACCTGCGGCGGTTAATCATTCGGCTGACCCCCAGGGTTAACGTTTACAAAACGCGAATCGAGCGTGGCGCGAATCGGACGCCCCGCAGCAGTCTCGGCCTTCACATAGTTCATTAGCGCGTCGCGCAGCGTGATTCCCAATGGCGTGATGTTCTTGCCGCGCTGGAGGATCGAATATCGCCCACTGGCAAGGTTCACAAGATAATCTATCGTAATTAGCGAGTAAGTTGCGTTGGGATCGATTTCAGTTTCCTGGCCCCGGCTATCAATCAATTTTGCGCTTACCAGCTCCGCCTTCTCTCCGTTCATCCGGTACTGAATCTTCGCGCCTGACTGCGCGTCTCGGGAATCCAGAATCACCGCCATCAGTTTCAGTAGATCCTCGCCTTTAAGCTCCACTTGCAGGAGCGCGTTTTCGAAGGGCATCAGCTCAAAGATATCCGTAGCGCGTAACTCACCCTCAGCGATCGTGTTCTTGCGCAGTCCGCCGCTATTGGTGACGGCGAGCAACACCGGCCTGCCAAGTTTCGCACTACCCTGACTCCGGATTCCGTCAGTAACAAAGTTGCCCAAGGAGCCGGCGCCTATCCCGCTCTTGCGCAACTCACCTTCAAGCTTTCCAATTACAACGTTGAGCGCTCGCACCTTTCCGCTGTACGGCTTGAGCATCCGTTCGACTGCCGCATCATCGGGAATCTTCGCGTCAACAATCGTTTGGCCGGTGCGCGTGACGCAGGGCGGCTGGCGACAGGGCCGGGTCTGCGAACTGGTTTTTTGCTGTGCGAGAGCAGGCGCTGCCAGCAGAGCGCTCGTCCCGCACAGCAGCAAAAGATTCCGCCACGAGTTACGCAAACAAGTAGTCATACTCTTCCTGTTTTATTTGCATTGAATGTTGACGTTAAGGGAATAGCTTGCATAGTATGTCGCACCACAGGCTTCATGGCAAACAGTTAGTTCGCGCGCTAAAACCCCTTCAATTGAAGTAAAGAGGAGAGCATCTTGGCCACTTCATCTGCACAAATTCAGTCGGAATTTATGAATCCGAATCTCGAGGTACTGCTTTCCGAGCAACGGATTCAGGAGCGCGTCAAAGAGTTGGGAACGGAGATCACCCGCGATTACGCTGGACGCAATCCGCTGCTGATCGGCGTTCTCAAGGGTGCGTGTTTTTTCCTGACAGATCTTTTGCGCGCGATAGATACGCGAGTGGGGATAGAGTTTATGGCGATCTCGAGCTACGGCGCGTCTACGCGAACTTCCGGAGAGGTCCGCATTCTCAAGGACCTCGACGTCCCAGTCGAAGGGCGCGATCTAATCGTGGTTGAAGATATTGTCGACACGGGATTGACGCTTTCTTACCTGCTGGCAAATTTGAAATCTCGTGGGGCCGCGAGCGTGAAACTGGTGGCACTGCTCGACAAATTTGAGCGACGCGAGCGTCAAGTGGAGATTGATTATCTGGGTTTTCAGATCCCCGATCATTTTGTAGTCGGTTACGGGCTGGACTACGCCGAACGCTATCGCAACCTGCCGTTCATCGCTGTTCTAAAAAATCCGGAAGCGTAGTCCGCTACGCGGACTGCCCTTCGACAGAAACCCTTGCTATTAACAATCTGAGGACTCTTATGCGAAACCTTCTTCTGTTAGCGATCACTCTAATCCCAGCAGCAACTCTGCCGGTGTACGCGCAAGACTTTTCTAAGGTCGAAATCACCACATCAAAGGTTGCCGGTAACGTTTATATGCTGCAAGGAGCCGGCGGGAATATCGGCGTCTCGGTCGGCGCCGATGGCATTCTGATTGTCGATGATCAGTTCGCGCCACTTGCGGACAAGATTAAAGCGGCGCTGAAAACTTTAGGTGAAGGCAAACTGAAGTTTGTGCTGAACACTCACTGGCACGGCGATCATACGGGTGGCAATGCTCAATTCGGACCCGAGGCGCCGATCATCGCCCACGACAATGTGCGCCTCCGCCTGGCAACTGAACAGAGGATAGAAATCTTAAAAAGCACAGTGCCGGCTTCTCCGAAGGAGGCGCTTCCTGTTATCACTTTTGATAAGTCTCTCTCAGTGCACTTCAACGGTGAGGAGATCAAAGTGATTCACTTTCCCCAGGGACATACCGATGGGGACAGCGTGATCTTCTTTACAACTTCAAACGTCGTGCATATGGGTGACGACTTCTTCGTGGGGAAGTTTCCCTTCGTAGATCTTGACAATGGCGGCAGTGTGCAAGGCCTGACAAAGAACATTGGAGACATCATTCCCAGGCTCGCGGCGGACGTGAAAATTATTCCCGGCCATGGCCCGCTCTCGACTGTCGAGGACTTGAAGCAGTTTCATAACATGCTGAAGGAAACTACCGCGATTGTGCAGGGCAAGATAAAGGCGGGAAAAACGATAGAGCAGATTAAGGCTGAAGGATTACCGGCGGAATGGACTAACTGGGGCACTGGTTTTATCAAAACCGACGTTTGGCTGGAGATCATTCATCGAAGCCTCTCGAAAAAGTAAGACATTGAGCGCCTCGCCTGGTCTCTTCTTATTCATATTTGCAGAGACAATGTAGGGGCGGCACTCTGTGTGTTGGCCACCCCTACATTAGTTGCCTTAGAAAGCTCTGCCCCGCAGTCAATCGCAAACCAAAGTTGTCCGCAATTGTTTGGCCGATATCTGCGAGAGAAGCGCGACTGCCAAGATTGACTCCGGCCCGAGCAGACTTCCCATAAACCAATAAAGGAGCGTACTCGCGCGTGTGATCGCTGCCGGGAAACGTTGGATCGTTTCCGTGATCGGCGGTGATCATGATCACGTCGTCGGACCGCATCGCCGCTTCAATCTCAGGCAGGTGCGCGTCAAAGTGTTCGAGAGCGCGGGCAAATCCTTCCGTATCGCGGCGGTGTCCGTACAGCATGTCAAAGTCGACGAGGTTGGAAAAAATCAAACCTCGCGACTCCTGCTGCAGCGACTTGATGGTTTGATCGATCGACTGTTGATTGTTCTTGGCAGTGAGATCTTGGGTCACCCCGTTGGAGTCGTAGATCGAAGCAATCTTGCCAATACACACCACATCCAAATCTTCGTCCGCTAAAGTGACTAAAAGATTTTCGCGTGGCGGTGGGACAGCGTAATCGTGCCGATTCTCGGTGCGATAGAAAGCTCCGGTCTCTCCGAGAAAGGGGCGGGCAATAACGCGGCCCACTTCGTGTTCGCCGGAAAGCAACCGGCGCGCTGTCTCGCAGATTCCGTAAAGCTTCGGTAACGGAATTACTTCCTCGTGAGCGGCGATTTGAAAAACTGAATCGCCCGAGGTGTAGACGATCGGTTTGCCGGTCCTCACGTGTTCGGCACCGAGGTCTTTAATGATCTCGGTTCCCGACGCCGGCAGGTTTCCCAGAATCCCAGGCACACCCGTTTCGCGAATGAAGTGATCGATTACGCTCGCCGGAAAGCCGTTGGGATAAGTGGGAAAGGCCTGATCGAGAATGATTCCGGCCATCTCCCAGTGGCCTGTAGTCGTGTCCTTGCCATTCGAGCGCAGCGCGCAGCGGCCATACGAGCCCTCCAGCTCAGCGAGTGGAGGCACGTTTTTTAGCGGCCGAATATTTCCCAAACCATAACGCTGCAAATTTGGCAGGTGAACGTCACGCGAAGCGAGTACATGTCCGAACGTGTCGGAGCCGGCATCGCCCCACTCGGGCGCGTCTGGCATTTCGCCGATGCCCGCTCCGTCTAGAACGATCAAAATTATGCGATTGAACGTTGAATTAGTTCTCATAGTGGGAATTCAAAAAGTTATCATTTGTCATTTGTCATTTTTCATTTGTCATTTTTACGACGCGCGGTTCGCAAAGACGCTATGAAAATTCGGCACAGTTCGTTGTTCTCGTTCGCGATATCTCGAATCAAGTCAGGTCTCAGCATTCGACTCCGCCCGATGATACGTAACCAAATCGAAGTCTCGTTTAATTCCTTGAGAACAATTCTCAGTTTATGAACGAAGTCGGCCGCGCTTTCCGCTCCCCGCGCTTCGCCATAATTTGGCGCCGAAGAGGTTCCGGATCTCATAATCTGAGGGCTATGTGCTTCCCAGCGGGTGTCTTCGGTAAGTTGGCCGAGAGATTGACGATTCGAACAGCAAAATTTATCAAAGGTTCCTCGAGCTCATTTGTCAGTGATAAGGGACTATTGCTCGACGATTCGGAACTAACTGCTGTGTTGTCTTCCATACGCTTGGTGAGGAGGCGCTGGGTCTAAGTTTCTCGTGCCTTCGCAGGTAATCCTGATTATAAATGCTACCAAGCACCTACTAAAACAGTTGAAAAATGAGAAATGGAAAATGTCTTT
>JBPCMI010000234.1:0-22874 GCA_051002415.1 Pyrinomonadaceae bacterium | reverse complement strand
ACGCTATTCGCGGTCGGCTGCATTGGCTTGTTCGGTGTCGCCATTGGATGAACGCGCATCTGGCGAGAAGAAGACTGACAGATTTAACCGCAGTTGCGACAACCGCTTCTGTAAATCGGCGCTCACTTCGATTATGGCGGACTGGTGTGACGCGACAAAGCAATCCATCTCCAGCCAGCAACCTTGTGCTTCCAACTCACGAAAAGCAGGTTCGTGTCCCTCCAACCGATCACACCACCATTCCAACTGCTCCTCCAATTCTGCGCCTTCCTTGTCTTCAGGAATGAAGCACTTCCACTCTGTAGTCCTGTTAAGGGAATAGATCAGCCAAACAAATTCGGGGCGCCCTCGGAAGGACGCCCCTGCATTGTCAGTGTCAATCGGCCCGTTCGCCGTTGAACTCGCTTATTAAGGCAACGCTTCGACGTTAACGAAGAACCGGAAGGTTCCGCCCGCTTGGACGCCCAGCCTGAATTCAACGTTGACGTTAGCTCCCGGTGCTAATGGTTGCGCCACAGAGATGACACCGACGGCCATGGAACTATTCAGTCCGCCACCCAGGGGTTGAGGAATGGTCACCGTGGGACTGCCCTGCTCCACGGTTACCCCCCTAACCTGCACAGACCCGCCACCGGTCACCGTTACGGCGCTGCCGAACGAGTCAAGCGCACGCAAATCAGCTTGCCCCGCGACAGTGTTGCCGAGCGTGGTCACATCAACGATCCGGAATCTGAGTTTGGTAACCCCCTGCCCCGTATTGTTCGTAAAGCGACGACGAATGATAAGTGTGCCGAGGGCGCAATTTGCCCCGCCACAGGAGTTGGGCGTGCTATTGCGCACGCGATTCGGTGCGTTCGCCAAACCAGCAACTGGATCGATCAACGACGCCTTCAGTTGAGCGTTGCGTTGAATTGGACTTGCAGTGTTCTCCGGGCCAGGTGCTCCGAGAGTAGATTGCAGACCGCCATATATGCCGCCGTTCGTGGAGACAAACTGGAAATCCGCCGCGTTGTCATTTGTATCTTGCGCCGCACCTGTTACCAATTTGCGCACGAAACTGTAGTTCCCGGCGTTTGCCCCCGGCGAGGTTAAGCCGGCTCCTTCGCGGTAAAGCGCATCTGCGCCTGTGAAACCGGCGGCATCAAGCCGATGAGCAAGGTCGAGCGAATTAGAGTTAGCTGTCGCGAAGATCGCTACGCCACCTGAATCGGGAATGTCGCCATTGTAAAACGTATCTGCGGCGCCATAGGAAAACAGGTTGTAGCCGCTGCCATTTCCAGCGAGGTAATGGCCGCGAGCGGGAATCGTCGTGCCGTTGGGAATGATGAAATTGATGGTGGGATCAATAGTGGTTACGATCCAGCCTGATGAACCGTCCGTCACGTTTACCGTAATCCCCTGATTGGTATTGTTTTGAATCTCGACGAACTCGTTCACGGTGGTGAAGACGTCTTCACCGCGGAAACGAAATTCGCTGATCAAAATATCTCCCGGATTGGGCGGCAAGGTACGGATAAAGTTAACAATGAAATTCCCCGTGAACGGTCGAAAGCCCGTGCCGAAGTTTTTCACTGGCGGGAAAAAACTGAAACCTGCCTGCGTTGCAGTTACTGCATAATTGCCTCCGGGACTAAGTCCGGGAAAGGCGTAGTCGCCCGTGCCATCTGTTATGACCGAACCACTGGAGGTGCCCGTCAGATTCACGTTAACGCCAGCGACCGGATTGCCATCGGAGTCCGTGACGCGGCCGGCGATGAAGAGCGTTGTATCAGCAGTGCCGGTGAAGACCAGCATCATCCCGTTTCGCAAAGCGTTCTGATGGCAGGAGAATTCTGTGTAGGGAGTGCCGCCGGCGCGTTCTACACCAACGGTTACGTCACGTCCACCGCCCGGAGCGGTGCCAAAGATAACGTCGAACCGCGCCTGGTTTTCGTAGAGACGCACCTCAAAATTTAGACTTGCGGGAGAGTTGCCAAGAAGTGAGGCACGCCACTCGATATTGAAGATCTGATTTGGAGACGCGCCGCTGACTGACGTAAAGATTCCTTCATTTACGCCGCCGATAGTTAGGTCACCCCAGTGTTGGCAGGATTGCGTAATTGAACTGCGGAAGCGGGAAACAAACATCACCCTGTCCGTAATCGGGATTGTTACTTACGAATTGCAAATTGCCGTTCGTGCTGACATTGACCTGCGAAAACTCCATGTCGTAGAGCTTAAATGAAAAGGGCAACGTCACCGTCGCCATGCAATCATCGCCCTGTGGACTGCTCCCGCAATTAAATCCCGTTACCGCGCTGGTTCCCGGAGTAATAGCACCGGTCGTTTGACTCACCTGATAATTCGTCGTGTCAGGCGTCGCTCCTGCCACTCCGATGGGTTTGGGCATTTTGCCCACGCGCCCCACATCATTCCTTGCTCGTTGAGCCTGAAGCGGCGTCACGAAAATTAAGCCAGTAAGCAGCGCTAACAGCGCCACAGAAACCCGTATGAAACCCATTCGTGATCTCCTAACAATTTTATTCGTTGCTGTTTGGAAGCTGTCGCACAGTTGTGAGCTGTTGACCGCATCAGGTGCGCAGGCGCCGGGGTCCGCAAAAGATAGCAGAGGCATTGAGGCCGGTCAAAGTATTTAATCGAAGATTGCTTAGTATGATTCTCTTACTCTTTTGCGGCTGGGCCGGCCAGACTTTTTACGATGCGCTCACGAAAGACCTTAGCGCTCGCTTTGATCGCCCTTTCGTTCAAAGTCAGCAGACGCCGATCCCGCATTACAACACGCCCGTTGATGATTACAGTCTGCACAGCTGAAGCTTTGGTGGCATAAACCAGATCAGAGTAGACGTTGTAGGAAGGGATTTGATTGAGCGAATCTCCCTCAACGATAACTAAGTCTGCTCGCTTGCCCGCCTCGAGCGAACCAATCTCCCTTTCCAGGTGCAATGCCTCAGCGCCACCAATCGTCGCGAGCTCAAAGGCTTCCTGCGCCGACATCACTTTGGGATCGTTGCTCATCACCTTATGTAGTTTGGCCGCGGAATCCATTTCCTCCCACATGCTTAGATCGTTATTTGAAGCGGCGCCATCGGTACCCAATCCGATTCGTAAACCGTCTTTCATCATCTGCGGCACTGGAGCGACTCCCGCCGCCAGTTTCATGTTCGACTGCGGATTGTGAACTACTCCGACCCCATGCTTTTTGAGAATTTGTGTGTCAGTTCCCTGCGGCCAAACAACGTGCGCCGCTATAACTCGTTCACCAAGAAAGCCTATGCGATCGAGGTAAGCAATGGGACTTGCCCCATGAGCTTTAATGCTGTCGTCGACTTCGCGCTTCGTTTCGGAAATGTGCGTAACGATTGGCGCTCCAGTGCGATCAGAGAACGCACGTGCAGCCCGCAGGTGTTCCTCGGAAACCGTGTAGGGTGCATGAGGAGCGATTGCGGCGCTAATCAGTTCATGCCCCTGCCAACGCTTCACGAACTTTTCCACATAAGCCATCGCCTCAGCGTTAGTTTTGTTATCAGCGACCGGGAAATCGATAACTGTTTCACCGAGAACGCCCCGAACTCCCGCTTTAGCTGTTTCCTCAGCAATCGCATCTTCGAAGTAATACATGTCGCAGTACGTCGTGGTGCCGCCGCGGATCATTTCCGCTAACCCCAGTCGTGTTCCCGCACGCACAAATTCTTCGGTGACGTTTTTCGCCTCCGCCGGAAAGATGTACTTCGTCAGCCACTCCTGAAGATCCAGATCGTCTGCTAATCCGCGAAACAAAACCATCGGCACGTGGGTGTGCCCGTTTATCAAACCTGGAATGATGAGCCTTCCGGCAGCATTGATTGTCTGCCGGCTGGCATACTTGCCGCTGATTTCCGCCCTTGATCCGACAGCCACAATCTTGCCTGCCTTCACAGCGACGCCGCCATCTTCGATGACCTGGCGCGATTCGTTCATCGTCACAACAGTTCCGCCAAGAACCAGTAGGTCTACCTGGCTGCCGCCGCGCTTTCGCGTCGCCTGGGCGGAAGCATCGAGCAGTGGAAAGTTCAACAGCATGGCGCAAAGAATGAGCGTACTCAGCAGATGTTTTGACATAGGCTTCTAATCAAGGTTGGTTCCTGGCGCGTTTAATTTGGGGATTTAATCGTGAACAGGCCCGCCACTTAAAAATCTGGCGTCAAATGCGCGTGGCAACAATTCCCTGATTGAAACTATTTCCGTTTGGCCACGCAGGTTCGCCAGGACAATCGTTGCGTGCTTACAAAACTCCCAGATGATTTGCCGGCAAGTGCCGCATGGCGGAGTCAATGTCTCCGTATCGGCAACCACTGCTAGTTCGGTAAAATCACGCTCGCCTTCCGAGAGCGCTTTCCAGATCGCCACGCGCTCAGCGCAAACGGTTAAGCCATAACTGGCGCTCTCAATGTTGCAGCCAATATAAACCTTACCGGCTGCGGTCCTGAGGGCTGCGCCGACCAGAAAATTAGAAAAAGGCGCGACCGATTGCAGCCGCGCTGCGGTTGCCGCCTCGATCAAAGGCGGGAAATCGTGTTCGCTCAATGCTGACCTCCAACTGAGGTCAGAGTAGCAGCTAACCTCTCCCTGATTTTTCCGCTAAGTAAATCGATACTCACTAGATTGTGTCCACCTTCGGGAATGATTACGTCCGCTTCGCGCTTAGACGGTTCGACAAACTGCATGTGCATGGGGCGTACGGTTGCGAGGTATTGTTCGATCACAGACTCCACCGTGCGACCGCGCTCGGCGATGTCTCGACGCAAGCGGCGAATAAAACGAATATCATCTGGAGTATCGACGAATACTTTGATATCCATCTGTTCCAGCAGCCGCGCGTCAGCAAAGATCAGAATGCCTTCGACGATCACAATCGGCTTTGGTTCGACGCGCCGTGTTTCATGAAGACGGGAATGAGTGCGAAAATCGTAAAGCGGCAATTCAATCATCTCGCCGGCTCTTAGCTTGCGGATGTGATTGACAAGTAGATCGTTATCAATCGCATCGGGATGATCGAAGTTTGCGCATTGGCGGTAGTCGAGTGGCAGATCTTGCAGGTTGCGGTAATAAGAGTCCTGTTGAATAAAAACAACTTCACTGGCACTTACCGACTCGAGAATTCGGTTGGCGACCGTAGTCTTGCCGGAGCCGGTACCTCCGGAAATTCCGATTATCATGCTCACTAATATGTTCGTCCTTGAAACTGGCGCAGCTTACTATCGCATAAACCAGCGCGGAGGATAAGCCGAGGCTTTAGTCTGTAGGGTACCAATCTGGCTTGAACCGTAGGGGCGTCCCTCTGTGGGCACCCCAAATTGCGATGACGGGTGACGTCCACGGAGTGACGCCCTACAAAAATATGGGGCACTACCCTTCTAGTCTGCGAGCTGCGAGATCACGCCGCGAAGTAGTTTTGTGAAGATATCCCGCACGCGTCGCCCCGTCTCCATGACCTCAGCGTGATTGATCGGCTCATCGCTGATACCCGCGGCCATGTTGGTGATGCAGGAAATCCCCAGCACCTCAATGCCCATATGGCGCGCCACGATAGTTTCAGGAACCGTGCTCATTCCCACTGCATCGGCGCCGCAAGCGCGAAACATATGAATTTCAGCCGGGGTCTCGTAACTGGGACCTGAAAGGGCAGCGTAGATACCACGGCGAATCTCAATGCCCAGGGTGCGCGCTACTTCAACCGCCCGCTGCTGTAACTCCCGCGAGTAAGCTTCTGACAGGTCGGGAAACCTGGGGCCGAACCTTTCATCGTTGGGCCCACGCAACGGATTCACTCCCATCAAATTCAAGTGATCGCTAATCACCATCAGCGCCCCTTGATTCAGCTCAATGTCGATCCCACCAGCCGCATTCGTAAGAATCAAGCGCTTGATTCCTAAAAGTTTGAAAACGCGAATTGGAAAAGTGACTTCCTCGAGGGTGTAGCCTTCATAGTAATGAACTCGGCCCTGCATCGCGATCACGGGCACCCGGTCAACCACGCCAATGATGAGGCGACCGGCATGACCTTCTGCGGTGGAAGTGGCAAAACCCGGAATCTCGCCGTAAGGAATCGCCACTGCCTCGGAAAATTCGTCAGCGAAGCCGCCTAAGCCGCTGCCCAGGACGATGGCGACCTCCGGCTTCAGACTGGTGCGCGAACTAATCGTGCGCGCCGCTTGCTCAGCACGAGCGTACAAAGTTGACACTGCTGATCCTTCACCCATGATTGCGGTAGCGCTTAACGCTCTTTTTCATAAGGTATGCCGAGCGCCTTCGGCGGACGTGATGAGCCAATGAAGCCGGCCAGCACGATTATCGTCAGCAGATAAGGCACCATTTGTATGAACTGAATTGGAATATCTGCGCCGGAAGGAAGTTTCACCACCCCCTGCATCTGAATCGTCACCGCTTCGGTAAAACCGAATAACAAACAGGCCAGCATCGTTTGCACCGGTCGCCACTTGCCGAAGATAAGCGCCGCAAGAGCAATAAAACCACGGCCTGAGGTCATGTTTCTGGTGAAGAGAGACGACTGGCCGATGGAGAGATATGCGCCGCCAATGCCTGCAAGAATTCCGGAGAGCAAGACGCCGGCGTATCTCATTCTAGTCACACGCACGCCCGCGGCATCCGCAGCTTCAGGATTTTCTCCAACTGATCGCAGACGCAGGCCAAACGGAGTCTTATAAAGGACGTACCAGGTTAGAGGAACTAACAGGAAGGCAATGATAATTGGGATCGAAGGGATCAAGTTGCCTTTAGGAATCTGTGGCGTTGCTCCTGAGGAAAGAAAAAAGGCACCACTGAGAAATGGGGGCACGCCGATCATCAGGATATTGATCGCGGTACCAGTTACGACCTGATCTGCCTTGTAGGCGATGCAGGCAACAGCGTGGATTGCTGCCACGAACATTCCGGCGCCCATTCCTGCCATAAGGCCCACATAGGGATTCCCGACCGCATGAGTAACAGCCGCCGCAGTAAAAGCCCCGGCCAGCATCATTCCTTCAAGTGCAATATTGATGACACCTGAGCGCTCGGAAAAGAGGCCGCCCAACGCGGCGAGAACCAGCGGGGTGGACAAGCGTATCGTCGACCAGATAAGTGCAATCGTAAATATCTCAGCCATAACTAGACTCCGCTAAACCTTTCCACGTTTTAATAGGCCCCATTTGGCAAAGGGACCGCGGAAGAATGCCTCGGCTGCTACAAATAGAATTATCGTCCCCTGCAAAACCTGAACGATATCTTTGGTCACTGACTCCGTAAATGCATCGACCGGAATACCGCCTCGCTGTAGCACAGCGAATAGTAAAGCCGCCAGGATTACACCAACGGGATGATTACGTCCTAATAAAGCTACGGCAATTCCCGTGAAGCCATAATTGTCGGAAAAGCCATCGTAGTAGCGATGCCGGTAACCCAGCACTTCGTTAATTCCCACCATGCCAGCGAGCCCGCCTGAGATGGTCATGGCGATGATGATTTGTTTGCGCACAGAGACGCCGCCGTATTCCGCCGCGCTCGGGTTTGTTCCCGTGGCCCGGAGCTCATAACCCCACTTAGTGCGCCAAAGAAAGAGATAAACGAGCAAGCAACAAAGCAGCGCGAGCAGAAACGCGAAGTTGAGCGGAATGAACTGCGGCATCCCCGGAATGAACTTCCCGAGTCGCATGATGTGAGCATTGGATCCGATTTCAGCCGTCTGCATGATCGGATCGCCGGGTATCTGGTAGTGATACTGCGTCAGATAGCTGCAAAGAGCGACCGCGATGAAATTTAACATGATCGTGTTGATAACTTCATGCGATCCAAACTTCGCTTTCAAGATGCCGGGAATGCCACCCCAGATCGCGCCTGCGCCGATCGCGGCGATGAAGCAGAGCGGCAGAAGCAAGGCAATCGGAAGATTAGCAATCGGGGAGCCGACGATTTCACCACCTGACGTCTTGATGAAGACGCCACCAAACTCAATGCCTACCCACGCAGCGGCGAAGGCCGCCACATACAGTTGACCTTCAGCGCCGATGTTCAGCAGGCCACAACGAAATGCGAGGGCTACTGCCAGACCTGTAAAGATCAGCGGTGTAGCGTAGAAGAGCGTGTAACCAACACCGACGGGCCACGAGAACGCGCTGCCGAATAACAGCCCGTACGCCTCAAGCGGATTGTCGCCGACGAGCAGAATGAGAATGCCGCCAACAATAAACGCCGCCACCACGGCGATCAATGGGAAGAGGAGTTCTTTTAAGACGGTCATCGAATTGTTATGGGTGTATCTCCGGCGCTATGAACTTCGTCCTTAGTTCTTTGTACGTTGTTCGCTATGCGACCCATTGTTGGCTCATTAAACATAGGGCTTTAAGCCCGTCTCATAAACAAAGTACAGAGCACTAATTTTCGAAATCAACAACCAAGCACTAAGATCAAAGTTTAAAATGGCCGAAGGCCATTTTCTTAGTGCCCCCGCGTCATCAGCAATCCAATCTCTTCCAGCGTAGCAACTTTCGGATCCACTTCACCGGCGATGCGGCCTTCGTGAATGATCAGCAAGCGATCGGATAACGAAGTTACTTCTTCAAGCTCCGCTGAAACCAACAAAATTGCGCACCCGCGATCGCGCAGCTCTACGAGCTTGCGATGAATAAATTCAATCGCGCCGATGTCGACGCCGCGAGTTGGCTGTGAAACCAGAAGCAGCTTGGGATCGACCTTAACTTCTCGGCCAATGATCAACTTTTGTTGATTGCCTCCCGAAAGGGCACGCGCCGGGAGATCAGCGTTTGCAGGACGCACGTCGTAGCCTTCGATAATCTCCTGAGCACGCTGCCGCACTGCCCTGCTGTCTTGAAAGATACCGCCGAGACCGACAATTGGTTTGCGGTAGTGGACACCAAGAATCGCATTTTCAGCCAAATCAAATTCCAGCAGTAAACCTCGCCGGTGGCGATCTTCTGGAATGTGCGCGATTCCCAACTCACGCCGGATACGCGCACCTTCGCGGGAGATATTGCGGCCGGAAAACCGGATTTCGCCGGAGAGATGTGCCGCGTTTACCAGTCCCGCGAGGCCTTCGATCAACTCAGTCTGGCCATTGCCCTCGACACCGGCGATTCCCAGAATTTCTCCCTCATGCACTTCAAACGAAACATTGTCGACTCGCTTTGCGCCGCCGGCTTTGGTGATCGTCAGGTTCTTGACACTCAAACGGGCCTCACCGATCTTCGCGTCCGGTTTTTCAACTCGCAGCAACACCTCACGTCCAACCATCAATCGGGCAAGCTCCGCGGCATTGGTATCTTTGGTTTGCAGGTTACCGACAACCTTGCCATCACGCATTACAGTTACTTCGTCAGAGATAGCCAAAACCTCCGACAGCTTGTGAGTAATGATCACAACTGTCTTTCCCTGCTCGCGCATCCGGCGGAGGATCGCAAAGAACTCATCTACTTCCTGAGGCGTCAGCACCGCAGTCGGCTCGTCGAGAATTAGTAGGCGAGCGTGACGGTACAGCGCTTTCAATAATTCCACGCGTTGCTGTTGACCGACTGAAAGATTTTCGATCACTACGTCAGGATTAACCGCTAACTTGAATTCTTCAGAGACGCGCCGAATATCCTTGCGGGCTGTTTCCAAATCTAAGGCAGCGTGGTTTCCCGGCTCGGCGCCCAACACGATATTCTCCGCCACCGTCATTGTGTCGACGAGCATGAAGTGCTGGTGCACCATGCCGATTCCGAGGGCAATTGCATCATGAGGCGAAGCAATCTCCCGCTCCTGACCATCAACCAGAATCTTGCCGCTGTCGGCTTTGTAAAAGCCGTAGGCGATACGCATCGCCGTCGATTTGCCGGCGCCATTCTCGCCGACGATGGCATGAATCGTCCCGGCCTTGACCTTGATGTTGATACGGTCGTTTGCGAGTACAGACCCGAAGTGTTTTGAGATGTTTTGGAGTTCGAGCATTAGATCAGCGTCAGTGGTCAGTTGTCAGTCGTCAGTCGATAATTGCGACCACTGACTACTGACTACTGACCACTGACTATTTATTCATCGCATCAGTAACCTTGATCTCACCGGCGATGATTTTCTTTTTTGCTTCCTCTGCGATCTGGAGCATCTCGGGAGTCACTAAGTCTTTGTTGTTCTCGTCCATAGAATAGCCGACGCCATCTTCGCTTAAGCCATACACATGGAAGCCGGTCTTGAAACGGTGGTTTACGACATCGTCTATAATCGAGTAGACGGCGTTGTCGACACGCTTCACCATACTGGTGAGGACGAAACCGGGCTTGACCATGTTCTGATTCGCGTCTACGCCGATCACAAAATGAGTGGCGCGTCCGTCTTGCTTGCCCGCCTGTTCGACTGCATCAAACGCACCGAGACCCGAATTGCCGGCGGCTGTGAAAATCACATCAGCACCTTTGCTGATCTGTGCAAGGGCAATCTCTTTGCCTTTGCCGGGATTGTTCCAAGCCGCATCGGTGACACCGACGTAATTCGGAATCACGCGAATGTTTGGATTCACAGAGCGCGCGCCTTCTTCGTAGCCTTCTTTAAAGCGATGTATCAGACCAATATCCATGCCGCCGAGAAAGCCAATCGTTCCGGTTCGCGAAGCCTTTGCAGCCATTGTGCCCACGAGATAAGAGCCCTCGTGTTCTTTAAAAACCAGGGAAGCAACGTTCGGCAGATTGCTGACGCCGTCGACAACGGCAAAACGAATATTGGGGTAGTCTTTCGCGACCGACTCTATGATTGGCGTTTGCGCGAAGCCGATGCCAATGATCAGATCGTAATTGCGCTCCGCGAAAGCGCGCATCGCCGGCTCAATCGAAGTGGGATTACCGGGCTCAATGTCGCGCAAGACAATGTCCAACTTTGCTTTGCCACATGAGGTTCCGTCCGGCCAGTTGCCGGTGGCTGCGCACTTGGCTCCGGCCCACGCTGCCGCATTGAAAGACCGATCGTCTTTACCGCCGATATCAAAAACGATTCCGACGCGTACTTTGGAAGTATCTTCCGAGCCGTAACTCTGGTTGCTACATGCGGCGGCGATGAAGGAGAGCAGAATCAAACCAGCTAAGAGACAAAGAGTGCGGGTAGCGCGCTTCATTCGTTTATCACTTCCTTAATCAGAGTCGGTCCCTGAGACTGAGATGCCTCACTGACGCGATATGCCGCCTGGATCCTGGCCGCAGTCTCGCGCGCCTTCGACTGATCCCGCGCATAGACTGTTCCCAGTAACTCGCCGCTATCAATCTTCTCGCCGATCTTCTTTTCGGCAATGAAGCCCACGGTCGGATCGATCTTGTCTTCAATGCGCACGCGGCCGCCACCTAACGCCGCGATTGCGTGACCGATTTCCGTCGTTTCAATTTCTGTAATGAAGCCGGAGCGCGGCGATTCTACCTCAATCGATTCACTCACCAAAGGAAGAAAACCGGCAGGATCATCACACACCCGCGCATCTCCACCTTGAGCGGCAATGTTCTCCCGAAAACATTCCAGCGCCTTGCCCGATTCCAAAACGCGCTGTAGTCGCGCGTGCGCAGCTTCCATCGAGTCATCAACGTTGGCAAGGACCAGCATGTGAGCTGACAGCTCGAGCGACAGATCGAGAACCGGTCGTGCTCCTGGTTCCGCATCCCCGCGCAACAACTCGATACACTCCTTCACCTCGAGAGAATTCCCTACCGCACGGCCAAGGGGCTGATTCATGTCGGTGAGCAACGCGCGCGTCCTAATGCCGCACGAGTTTCCAGTTTTCACAAGTGCTTTTGCGAGGGCTCGAGCGCGCGCCTCGTCGCGCATGAACGCCCCGGAACCAACCTTGACGTCGATTACCATCGCGTCGAGACCGGCGGCCCCCTTCTTTGAAATAATTGAAGCGACTATCAAAGGGATTGCTTCGACCGTCGAAGTGGCATCGCGCAGCGCGTACATTTTCTTGTCAGCTGGCGCCAGCTCCGCAGTTTGGCCGGCCATCGCAAACCCGACGCGCTCAAGAACGTCCTGAAACTCTTTTGTCGAAAGGTTAACGCGGTAACCGGGAATCGACTCGAGTTTATCAAGCGTCCCGCCGGTGTGACCGAGCCCACGTCCGGAGATCATCGGCACACAAACGCCACAGGCGGCGACGAGTGGAGCGATAACTAAGGAAGTTTTGTCACCAACGCCCCCGGTTGAATGTTTGTCAGCCTTGGGTTTGGCAATGCTGGAGAAGTCGAGGGTGATGCCGGACCGCAACATCGCCTCCGTGAGCGCTTGCTGTTCGGCCTCGTTCATTCCGTTGAGATAGATCGCCATCAGGAGAGCGCTGACCTGATAGTCTGCGATGTCGTCATGCGTGACCCCGGCGATAAAGAAATCAATCTCTGCTCGCGAGAGTTGCTCGCCGTCGCGCTTCTTCCGAATGACATCCTGAGGTCGCAAATGTTTTTCCTTAATCGTCTATGCCCGCCAGGCTCGTCATCAGCACCGCCGCCTGGGCCGTGATCGCTAAACCCTGGCCCACAGCATCGAGTCCTTCGCCGGTTTTAGCTTTGACACTGACACAAGCCAGCTCCACGCCGAGCGTGGAAGCGATATTTTGACGAATTGATAGCATGTAGGGTCGGAGCTTAGGCACTTCGAGTATCACCGTCGAGTCCAAGTTGACTATGCGCAAGCCACGTTCGTTGGCCAACCACATTACGCGCGATAACAATTGCAGACTATCTGCATCCTTCCACTGCGCATCTCGGTCGGGAAAGTGGACGCCAAGATCTCCTTCGCAGATAGCTCCCAGAATTGAGTCCGCAATCGCATGGGCCAGGACGTCAGCATCGGAGTGGCCCTCCGCCCCCCGCGCGGCAGCCACCTGCACACCGCCAATAATCAGCGGCCGCCCTTCAACCAGGCGATGCGTGTCGTTGCCAATGCCGATGCGAAACATGATTCAGGAGTCAGGAGACAGAAGTCAGGAGACAGGAGTCAGTATGGATTCAACTCGAACGCTCGCCAAAGCATCACCTGCCGTCCTGAAATGTACTTAGAACTTTGAACTTAGAACTTTGTGACCGCTAAGTCCTGATTTCCAGCTCAACTGAACTAATGAACGAACTACAAAGATCGAAGTTCAAAGTTCGCTTTTTATTAAGGCCTCCGCCATCAACAAATCTTCAGGTCGCGTCACCTTAATATTCCGTGAACTGCCTTCAACCACGGATACTGCCACTCCCAAGCGCTCCACTAGTGCACTCTCATCCGTAAGCGACGGGTCAAGTTCGTCAACCTGTTCGTAAGCTTGTCGCAGGATTTGGTAACGAAAACATTGCGGTGTCAGCGCGCGCCGCAGTTGATCTCTCGAAACCGTCCCCGTCACAGCGCCATCGCGAACTTCTTTCACCGTATCGACCAGGGGCGCCACGAGAATCGCGGCGCCATTGAGTTCTGCTGCCTGGACAGTCGCTTCGATCTCCGCAGCAGTCACTAAAGGACGACTGCCGTCGTGGACTACGACGATATCGTCATCGTTTGCCGTAACGGCCCTCAGTCCCTTTGCAACTGAGCTCGCTCGCGTAGCACCGCCGGGCACAATGGCCCACACCTTTCCCAACTGGTAAGGCCGAACGACTACGGAAAAGTCCCTTACCTCTGCTTCCGGTAAAACTAAGATGATTTCTTGAATTGCTTCACACGCCTCGAAGGCTTGTAACGTGTGAATGATTATCGGTATGCCCGCGAGCTCGAGAAACTGCTTAGCTCGCTTGCCGCCCATCCGAGTTCCCTGCCCGGCGGCAGCAATGATTGCGACATTCATATGAGGGGCGGATCGATTTTCGATTTCCGATTGTCGATTGCCAATTTAGAATCCACTATTTTTTCCCCGTCGCAATTTACTCGATCACAGGTTCGGGATCGGAAATCCTTACGGGCCCAGGAGTGCTGCGAGTGTCACGAGTTTGGCGGCGCACCGAGCCATTAGTTCGATGCTCACCATTGCCATTCTCGGCGTCTTCCCACAAGCGACCAAAGATCATCTTGCCCGCGGTTGTCTGCAACACACTCGTCACCGCGATGTCTGCATTCTTGCCGATCAACTTGCGCGCGTTATCGACTACGACCATGGTGCCGTCATCGAGATAGGCCACGCCCTGGTTGTACTCTTTCCCTTCCTTGAGGATAAAGACCCGCATCGCCTCGCCCGGCAAAACCACCGGCTTCAAGGCATTCGCGAGCTCGTTAATGTTCAGGACACTCACGCCTCGCAATTGCGAGACTTTGTTCAAATTGAAATCGTTAGTAACGATAACGGCATCGAGTTGCTTGCCCAGCTCAATCAACTTCAAATCGACTTCACGCACTGAAGGAAAATCGGTTTCCACAATCTGAATATCCAGAGAGCTGTTGTTTTGTAAGCGGTGCAGCATGTCGAGGCCGCGGCGGCCGCGCTGGCGTTTCGACGAATCGGGAGAGTCGGCAACCTGTTGCAACTCGCGCAGAATAAACTGCGGAATGATCAAAGAGCCGGTAAGGAAACCTGTCTCCGCAACATCCGCTATCCTGCCGTCGATAATCACCGAAGTGTCGAGAATTTTTAAGTCGCGCCGCGATGCCTTTTCGGTAAGGATTCCACCAAGGGCGGAAAGTTCCAGATAGTCGCCTTTAGCGGCGCCAACCATCAACCCGACGTACGCCATGAAAAACGTCAGCGCGAGAGTGACGAATGTCTTCACCTCGGGCGCCACCGCCATCGACTCTTGACGGCTGATTAAGGATCCGATCAGGAAGGCCCCGACGATTCCCATGATCGAGCCTACTGCGGCGCCGATTAGGGTTTTAAGGGTGGCGCGGCGAATGCGCAACTCAAAAAGGATGATACAGATAGCGATCAGCGCGCCGACGCCGGCGGAGACCCAACGATCTCCAGCGACTGGTCGAAGCACATATCCCGCTATTATCAGAATTGCGGTAAAAATAAGCCGTATGATGATTACATCACCACGCATGACGGGCGAATCTTAACACGGCGGTAACACGGCAGTCACCAAAAACCTTTTGTAACTGAACGTTTTAGCTTTGTTTCTTCAAGTGATTGACTAAGCCCGAGGGGGCTGGCCGTAACCGTCGACAGGGGCAGGAGCCACGACTTTTTCCTTGGTGCCTTGACGGTCACTTTTTCCCTCTATGAACATCAACTTCTGACTCCTGAGGCCTGACTGCTCACTCCGGTTGCCCCCATTCCTCACCTGCAAGTTTTCCCACTTGGAATTGCACTTGATAATTAAGCAGAAAGCACGTAATACAAGGCTATCAAATCCTGACTAACTGTTACGCACATTCGGTCTGCTCTCATGAAGCGGCCTATTACCATCTGGAGGACTGAAGACGATGAAGATGTACCTGAAACTGTCGCAACGGATTGTCACTCTCTTAATTCTGGTTCTGGTAGTCGGGACGGTGGTGCCCACGTTTGGCGCGCCGCAACGACGCCGCGCGCGTCGGCCCGCGGTGCGTTATTACACCGTGCCCGCCAACACCGTGATTCGCGTGAGACTAAATGAATCGCTAAATTCCAAAACGGCCCGCGTCGGTGATCGGTTTTCGACGACCGTTACAGAGCCAGAACACAGCGGCGGAGTCGAAGTGATTGCCAGTGGCGCCAAGATCTGGGGCCGCGTGGCGTCGGTGACCCGAGCCGGGCGACGAACACCCGGAAGAATCACCGTTAGTTTCACCTCGCTGGTGCAGCCGAACGGGCGCAGTGCGGTGATTAATGGATCACTGGCAAGCCTCGACGCGGACGATGTAAACGCCGACAACGAAGGCTCGGTGAGAGGCACTGGCCAACGCAAGCGCGACGTTGTGTTCATCGGCGGAGGCGCGGCGACAGGCGCCATAATTGGTGCGATAGCCGGAGGCGGTAAGGGCGCCGGCATTGGCGCACTGATTGGTGGCGGCCTCGGTACAGCTGCGCGCGTGTATGAGAAAGAGAAGGAAGCCGAGGTCAAATCCGGGACCGAGTTCGGCGTAATTCTTAATCGCAGTGCTTCGCTGCCCGCCACTAGCGTTCGTTAGCGACGGCAAGTCGTTGGATCATCTATGTCGCAGGCGCCCAGACTGTTTCGCATCATCCTGCAGGTGCCCGACCTTGATCAGGCCGAGCAGTTTTATGGAGAACTTCTCGGCGATAAAGGGCGGCGCATCCCCCGAGCATCGCGACATTACATTGACTGTGGGCCAGTGATCCTGGCCCTCGTCGATGTGAGCGCAGACGGGGAGACCCCTGAGCCACTGCCGGACAATATCTACTTCGCAGTTTCCAATCTCGAAGAAATCCACGCCAAAGCAAAAGCCCTGAACTGCCTTTCGACCGCAGATGTTCACGGCGCTAGTGCCGGGGATATTGTCGTCCGACCTTGGGGCGAGCGATCGTTTTACGTAATCGATCCCTGGGACAACAAACTGTGCTTTGTCGACGAGACGACGCTGTTCACAGGAAACTAGAGACTGGGTATTGGAACGGCCCTAAGAAACATTTGTCACTTGCCATTTGCCATTTTTCATTTTTCATTGCACAACGAAACCGCCAAGACGCCAAGGAGCGCAAAGTTCGCCAAGGGAAAATAACGCGATCCTGGTACCGTGTGCCTGGTACTGCTTTACCAACTTCCGGAGTTACATTTTCGGCGGGCGCGGGCAGATGAGTTAGAACGAGGCCGATGATGTTTGCAATCAAATCTCATCAGCGAACAAAGCTCCAAGCACCAAGTTCAAAGTTCGTCTTCTCTTGACGAACTCTGCGGTCCTGGGCGCCTTGGCGGTTTCTTCAGGAATGAAAAAATGAGAATTGAAAAATGACAAATGGAAAATGGTTATGATTGCTTCTGAATCCTGACTTCTGACTCCCTGACTTTTGACTCCTTCCCCCTGCCATGCCTCCTTTAAAAGCTCCAGATCCAAAACCCACGTTCTTCAAAACCCCCGACGGCTTCCGTAAGTGGCTGGCAAAGAATCACGCTCGCCAAACAGAATTGTGGGTGGGTTTTTACAAGAAGGACTCTGGCAAGCCGAGCATCACCTGGCCAGAATCTGTCGACGAGGCTTTGTGTTATGGCTGGATTGACGGAGTCAGAAAGGGGGTTGACGAGACAAGCTATAAGATCAGGTTTTCGCCGCGACGAATCCGCAGTATCTGGAGTGCGGTTAACATCAGGCGTGTAGGCGAACTGACGAAGGAAGGTCGTATGCAGCCGCCAGGTGACAAAGCCTTTGCCGCTCGTTTGGAGTACAAGTCCGGGATCTACGCCTATGAACAGCGCCAGGCTGAACTTCCCGAGGTTTATGCGAAAGAATTACAGAAGAACCAAGCCGCTGCTAAGTTTTTCGCAGCGCAACCGCCGTCGTATCGCAAGATGATGATGTGGTGGATCGTATGCGCAAAGCAGGAAGAGACCCGCTGGAAGCGTTTGCACAAGTTGATTGCCGCATCCGCCGAAGGCCGGCGGGTCTGAAGAGCTGCTGAGACTACGGGGACGCCGAATGTATCGCAATCTGGATGCGGAGAAAATTATTCGCACAGTCGAAACGCTTCACAAAAGAATCGAGGAGCGTTTCCCCGACTCGAGTCTGAAGAATGTTTGCGAAGAAGTACATAGCGTAGCGATCAAATCTCAACAACGCTCCAATTGGATAGCCAATCCGCTAAAGTCCCTGCGCTTGCTCGTAGCTATTCTGATCACGATTATGGTTGCCGGATTAGGATTGATACTGAATCGCTCTTCCCTTCCCCGTAGTGTATTTGATTTTAATTTGGTCGAACTCGTACAGGTGTCGGAGGCGGGCTTGAATGTAGTCATTCTTCTGGGCGCCGCAGCTCTTTTTTTGATCACCACGGAACGTCGCATTAAGCGAGGACGCGCACTCAGGGCAATTCATGAACTTCGAGCGCTTGCGCACGTTGTCGATATGCATCAGTTAACTAAAGATCCGGAACGAGTCCTGGTCCGGGCTAAAGACACGCCGTCTTCACCAAAGCGCGAACTGAGCGTCGACGAGCTTACGAGATATCTTGACTACTGTAGCGAGATGCTTTCCTTACTAGGTAAATTGGCGGCCCTGTATGTGCAGCGGTTCGACGATCCCGTCGCTCTCGCGGCAGTCAATGATGTGGAGCAATTGACCAACGGACTCTCACGAAAGATCTGGCAGAAGATCTCAATCGTTAACACTGCCAGGTCTCAACCCCACCTGTGAACGCACCCCTTCCCATCGACGTTGGCGTGGGGCCCAGTAGCCAATGGCTTCCGGCGGGAAACTGGAAAACCGTGCTGGAGTTTCTCGTCGATCGCTATCCCGGAATTCCCGAGCAAACGTGGATCTCGCGCATGTCGAAAGGTGAGGTTGTAGCTGAGACTGGCGAGCAATTGCTTCCTGAAAGTCTTTATCGAGCCGGAGCTTGCATCTTCTATTACCGCGAGCTGGAGCAGGAAACTCCCATCCCGTTTTCCGAGACAATCATTTATCAAGACGAGCATCTGTTAGTGGTAGACAAGCCTCATTTTTTGCCGGTCGTTCCTGCGGGACGGTTCCTTCGGGAAACCCTGCTGGTGAGGCTGCGCTTGCAAGGACAACCTGATTCACTAGTGCCCATACACCGCCTTGATCGGGAAACCGCGGGGCTCGTGCTTTTTTCTCGCACCCCAGAAACGCGTGGGAATTACACCTCCCTCTTTCGTGAACGTCAGGTGAAGAAGGTGTACGAAGCGTTAGCGTCACTGCCCGGTAAACCAGAGACTGTTAATTTTCCCCTAACGCGCCGGAGCCGGATTGTGTCGGGCGACCCATTCTTTCGTATGCGGGAAGTTTCGGGATTGCCTAATGCTGAAACGGAGATCGAACTCCTTGATCAGAACGAGGGCGTAGCGCGTTTTGAGTTGCGACCGCACACAGGCAAGAAACATCAACTGCGCGTCCACATGGCTGCATTTGGCTATCCAATTCTGAACGACCGGCTTTATCCGGAAGAGGTTTTCGTGCCTCGTGCGGATGGCGAAGATAATTTCGCAAAGCCGCTAAAACTTCTGGCGCGCTCATTAAGCTTTAGCGATCCAGTGAGTGGCAAAGAACGATGCTTTGAAAGTCGCAGAGGATTGGAGACGCAATACCTATAGCGGTCTCAGTTTGATCATTCGAGCCCGAACAACTTTACAACTACTCAACACGAGGGAACTTTGAACTTTTTATTTACCATTGCCGCCGCGCTAATCCTTGTGATCCCACAGTGGACACTTCAGAAAAGTAACGTGACCGAGCGTTTGCGCGGCGTTAGCGCCGTTAGCGACAGGGTTGTCTGGGCCAGCGGCTCGAACAGTACGGTCCTGCGCACCGAAGATGGCGGTGCAACCTGGAAAAGGTTAACCGTAACTTCTGACAAAGTGGATTTTAGAGACATTGATGCAATTAACGAGCGCACTGCCTACGTTCTCGCAATCGGCAATGGCGACGCGTCGCGTATTTACAAAACCAACGACGCGGGCGCGACTTGGACGCTGCAATTCAGGAATACCGAGGCGCAAGCCTTTTATGATGCGATGTCGTTTTGGGATGCGAACCATGGCATCGTGATCGGCGACTCGATAGCCGGGCAGTTCTGTATTTTGATTACCGATAATGGTGGCAGCACCTGGAAACGCATTCCTCATGAGGCTCTACCGGCGGCGCTGCCAAACGAAGGCGCGTTTGCCGCCAGTGGGACAAACATCGCGGTGTGGGGAAAGTCGCATGCGTGGATTGGGACGGGAGGGGCAGCGCAGTCGCGCATCTTGCGGACGTCGGATCGTGGCCGTACCTGGCAAATTACTGACGCGCCCTTAAAGGCAGGCGCGTCCGCGGGAATCTTTTCAATCGCCTTTCGCGATGCGCGTCACGGCATGATTGTCGGTGGCGATTACACAAAGGAAGGTGAAGCAACTGACAACCTGGCAATTACAAATGACGGTGGCGCAACCTGGACTTTGCAAAAAGGCTTGTCGGGTTACCGCTCCGTTGTCGCATATGTTCGCGGCTCCGGGAAGCGGCCTGGCACTTGGGTCGCCATCGGTCCATCCGGCACAGATTACTCGGTTGACGATGGAGTCACGTGGCAGCGTGTTGATGGTCCAGGCTTCGACACCTTGAGTTTTGTGCGAAGCCCGCGGCTCGACGCCGTAGGATGGGCCGCCGGAAACAGCGGCGCAATTGGGAAATTGACGATGAAATGAAACCTGAGTAACCGCAGAGCCGCAAAGACGCCGAGACGCAAAGGATCCAACAACAAAAAAAGAAGAAAGACAATTTAGCCCGTAGTGCCCTTTTGCGTATTTCCCTTTTTCTTTTTTCCCCTTTTACTCTGCGTCTCTGCGTCTCTGCGCCTCGGCGCATTGGCGCTAAGAAAACACCGTCCATCCGGAACAACCTCGGTCCGCTTTTCGTTTGTCAGCAACGCATGGGGCGCCCACGGAGGGACGCCCCTACAATTGTGGTGGAAGTCGATTCCTTCTTGCGACCTGCCGCTTCTGTTGCACATTCTGCTTCGCAACGACACAATCTCGATTCGTTATGACAAGGTATCAAGAGAACCGTCGCCGATTCATGCGATCAACTTTGAGTGTTGGCGCTCTCGCGATGCTCGAAACAGCTCTTCCCAATGTGCTCGCGTCGAGTCTAAGCGCACCTCCGGTCCCAAGCGAAAAGAAGCGCTACTTTGCACCCGTCAAAGTCGAACGTAACCGTCTGATTCGCACAGTTGTTGGTTTAAGGCCTTTTCGGCGCGGAGGTTTCGTTGTCGAAGCGGGTCGTCTGGGTGAGAAGTTCCTCGTCCATAATTACGGTCATGGGGGCGCGGGTGTCACTCTCTCCTGGGGTACCTCGTCGGCTGCGGTTGATCTCATACGCGAGTTCAATCTTCCCGCAGCTGCACGAAGTTTTGCCGTGCTCGGCTGTGGCGTGATCGGCCTGACCACCGCGCGGTTAATCCAGCGCCGTCTGCCGGGCGTGAGCTCAGTAGCAATCTATGCCAAGAACTTACCGCCCGAAACTACTTCCAACGTAGCCGGCGCGTTTTGGTCGCCAACTTCGGTCTATGATCAGGATCACATCACGACAAAGTTCTCTCATCAGTTTCAAACTGCCTGTGTAGTATCGAATCGCGCGTTTCAAACTCTCGTGGGCGCGGATTACGGGGTGCACTGGATTGATACCTATGAACTGTTGAGTGGGCCGGCCGACCTGGAAGGCGAACCAGCCGGCGGCGCGCATCTTTATCCTGACCTGAAGGTTCACAAGGATGCGAAAAAATATTTCGGCGTGGATCACGTGCGCGAATACAAAACGATGCTGATCGAACCGCACATTTACCTCAATGCCCTGCTGCGCGATTTTCAACTGGCGGGAGGTAAAGTGGTAGTTAAGGAATTTTCCAACCTCGCTGAAGTATCAAGTCTTTCCGAACAAGTAGTTTTTAACTGCACTGGATTGGGCGCGCGCGCTCTTTTCGATGATCGCAACTTGATTCCGGTGCGCGGGCAGCTTGCATTGCTGTTGCCGCAACCAGAAATCGATTACATCTACCTCGGCGGATCCGCTTACATGTTTCCACGACGAGATGGAATTATTCTCGGCGGAACTTGGGACCGAGGCGATTGGGAGCTCGAGCCTGATCCGGATCAGACCGCCGCGCTTCTCGAATCGCACGCTGAAATAATGAAACGAATGAAAAAATGAGTACTGAAGCAAACAAGGTCATCTATTCGATGGTGGGCGTCAGCAAGTTCTACGACAAGAAGCCCGTCCTGAAAGATATTTACCTCTCCTACTTCTATGGCGCGAAAATCGGCGTCATCGGCCTCAACGGGTCCGGCAAATCGTCGCTGCTCCGCATCCTCGCCGGCGTCGATAAGGACTTCAACGGCGAAACAGTGATCTCGCAAGGCTTTACCGTGGGCTACCTGGAACAGGAGCCTCTGATCGACGACTCTCGCACTGTGCGCGAAGTCGTCGAAGAAGCGGTTCAGGAAACTGTTGAGCTGCTGAAAGAGTTCGAAGAGATCAACGCGAAGTTTGGCGAGGAAATGTCGGACGACGAGATGAACTCCCTGCTCGAACGTCAAGGCGTAGTTCAGGAGAAGCTCGATCAACAAGACGCCTGGGACCTCGACTCCCGGTTGGAAATGGCGATGGATGCACTCCGTTGTCCGCCTCCCGAGACTCCAGTCAAGGTCTTGTCTGGGGGCGAGCGCAGGCGAGTAGCGCTCTGTCGCTTGCTCTTACAAAAACCCGACATCTTGTTGCTGGACGAGCCGACAAATCATCTCGATGCCGAATCCGTTGCCTGGCTCGAACACCACCTTCAGAGCTATGCGGGAACAATTATCGCCGTTACCCACGATCGCTATTTCCTCGATAACGTCGCCGGCTGGATCCTGGAGCTCGATCGCGGCACCGGCATTCCCTGGAAAGGCAATTACACATCGTGGCTGGAGCAGAAGCAGGAACGACTCCGACGAGAGGAAAAGTCCGAGAGCGATCGCCAGAAGACCTTGCAACGCGAGCTTGAATGGATTCGCATGTCGCCCAAAGCGCGTCATGCAAAGGGCAAGGCTCGCATCAACTCCTACGAGGCAATGCTGCGAGAAGAGTCGGAAAAGCGCCGTGAAGATTTGGAGCTTCACATTCCGCCAGGTCCGCGTCTGGGCAATGTGGTGATTGAGGCCGACAAAGTCAGCAAAGCGTACGGGAAAAACCTGCTAGTCGACGAGATGACTTTCGCGCTACCGCCAGGAGGCATCGTGGGCGTAATCGGACCAAATGGCGCAGGCAAGACCACCACGATG
>JBPCMI010000233.1:0-8651 GCA_051002415.1 Pyrinomonadaceae bacterium | reverse complement strand
GATGGGGAGATGGGGAGACGGGGAGACGCAGAGATCGGGAGATGCGGAGACGCGGGCACGCGGAGGCGGATAAAGAAACGCATTATGGTTCTAACCGCTCTTTTGAGTCTAGTGGGCTCGATAAGTTTTGGACAGCAGCCAGGCAATCCAACCGCTCAATCCGGAGTCATGCCTCCGCGCGGCACTTTCGTGATTCGCAACGCGCGCATCGTCACGGTCTCTGGCGCCGACATTGAAAACGGCACGGTAGTTATTCGCGAAGGAAAGATTGCCGCGGTCGGAAGCAATGTCGAAGCTCCTGCCAACTCGCAGACTATCGACGCCCGCGGCCTTTCAATCTATCCGGGAATGATCGATGCCGGCACTTCGATGGGTCTTGTAGAAGTCGGACAGGGGGCTTTTGGAACTGTCGATACAGGTGAGGTCGGCGATCTCAATCCGCACGCAAAAGCGATCGTTGCCCTTAATCCACACAGCGCGCACATTGCTGTCACGCGAGTGGACGGCGTCACCAGCGCTTTGACGCTTCCTACCGGCGGACTAATTTCAGGTCAAGGCGCGCTTATCAACCTGGTAGGCACGACTCCGCTCGAAATGGCGGTCGTCCCCTACGCAACACTCGTAATTAATTATCCGCGAACGTCGGGGGGAGGTGGAGGCTTCTTTGGACAGCAGCCGGTGAATCTTAGCGAGGCCCTCGCTACTGCCAATCGACAACTGGAGCAGATTCGCAAAACGTTGCGGGATGCGGAAGCCTACGGTCGCGCCAAGGATGCGTACGCTAAAGATCCGAAGCTGCCGCGTGCGGAAGCGAATCTGATTCTCGAGGCGCTTGTACCTTATGTTCGCGGCGAGCGCCCGGTGATTTTCCGCGCCACGCGCGAGAGCGAGATTCGCGGCGCGATCAAGTTTGCCGAAGAGATGAAACTGAAACCGATCATTCTCGGAGGCGAGGAAGCTGTGAAGGTCGCCAGTTTGTTGAAAGAAAAAAATGTCCCCGTAATCCTTACCGGCATTCTCGATTTGCCGGTACGTGAAGATGATTTTTATGACTCGCTTTACGAAAGCGCCGCCAAACTCCGCGAGGCCGGCGTCATGTTTTGTATTTCCAGTGGCGACAGTGCTGCCAATGTTCGCAATCTGCCTTACTACGCGGGAATGGCTGCGGCTTTTGGGTTATCACGCGCTGAGGCATTGAAGTCGGTCACACTTTATCCCGCACAAATTCTTAATGTGGCCGACCGGCTTGGCTCGATTGAGGTGGGCAAGAGCGCAAATCTGGTTGTGACCGACGGTGACTTGCTGGAGACAAGGACTCACGTCCGTCATCTCTTTATTGACGGACGGCTCGTGCCATTAAACAGCCGGCATACAGATCTGAATGATGCATTCAAGGATCGCAAGTAGTTTCGACGCTAGCGTCGAAGCTTTGTACAAGATTTTTCAGAGGAGGCTTTCCATTGCTCAAGAGAAATTTCCGCCTGACCCTTCCTGTCGTCACATTTATACTGACGGCACTTTTTATGTCAGCCGCAACGACTGCATTTGCGCAAACCAAATTGCTGCGCTTTCCGGATCTTCACGCCGACCGCGTCGCTTTCACCTACGCCGGTGATATTTGGACCGCGCCCGCGAGTGGGGGCTCGGCAATTCGCCTGACGGCGCATCCCGGCATGGAGGTGTTTGCCAAATTTTCTCCAGACGGAAAATGGATCGCGTTCACGGGACAGTACGATGGCGACGAACAGGTATACGTAATGCCGGCCGGTGGCGGTGTGCCTCGCCAACTCACTTTCTATCCCGCACGCGGACCGTTGACGCCACGATGGGGTTGGGACAATCAGGTTTATGGTTGGTCGGGCGATGGGAAGCGCATCATCTTTAAGTCGCAACAGGATTCATGGTCATTGCCGATTGCGCGTCTCTACTCAGTCTCTGTAGATGGCGGACCGACAGTCGCATTACCGATGCCCCAGGCTGGCTCGGGCGATTATTCTCCCGATTCCACGCAAATGGTTTACTCGCCCCAGTCGCGCGACTTCCGCCCGGAGAAACGTTACAGCGGCGGCCAGGCGAACAGTCTTTACATCTTCGATCTAAAAACCTACGCCACAAGACGCATCACCGAAGGACCACGCGCCACTCGCGATCCGATCTGGATGGGCAACACGATCTACTTCAACTCAGATCGCGACGGCCACTTCAATCTTTATGCGTACGACGTGCCGAGCGGCAAGACGACACAGATCACTAACAACAAAATTTGGGACGTGCGTTGGCCCAGCACTGATAATCAGGATCGGATCATTTACGAACTCAACGGTGAGTTGCAGGTTCTCGATACTAAGAGCCGCCGCAGTTCGGGACTCTCGATCACTGTACCCGATGATGGACTGGCGCGCCGTCCCAGTCGCGTTCCTGCAACGGGTCAGATTGAATCCGTCGGCCTTAGTCCCAAAGGCGAGCGTGCCGTGTTCTCTGCGCGCGGCGATATTTTCAGCGCGCCGATCGAAAAAGGCCCAACCCGCAATCTAACGCACTCTTCCGGCGCTCATGACAAATGGCCGAGCTGGTCGCCCGACGGCTCGCAGATCGCTTTCATCTCAGATATGAGCGGCGAAGAAGAGTTGTACATAATCGCTCAGGACGGACTGAAACCTGCGGAACAGATCACACGGGGCGGCAGTGCCATGCGCTATCAGCCCGAGTGGTCGGCGGATGGCAAGCGAATCGCATTTGGCGACAAAGACGGCAAGGTTCATGTCGTGACCCTCGCCGATCGCAAAATGGTTGAGATTGCTGATTCGCCACGCGGACAGATTCGCGACTACACCTGGTCGCCGCGCGGTAACTATCTCGCATTCAGCATGGCCGTTTCTGGAAATGGATTTTCATCCGTTTACATTTGGAACGGCGCTAACAACAAAGTGACCCGCGTCACTGACGACATGTTCAACGCGTACGGTCCATCCTGGGATCCGCAGGGCAGCTATCTCTACTTTCTAAGTGACCGTGAGTTTGCACCGCAGATTTCGCAGATCGAGTTTAACTATGCGACAAATCGTGACGCTTACATTTACACGCTCGCCTTACGAAAAGATGTGAAGCATCCCTTCCCGCCTGAGAGCGATGAAGTGACGGTCGTAAAACCAGACGAGGCGGCAAAGCCGAAAGGCACTCCGCCAGGCATCGAACCGAAAGAACCCGCGAAGGACATTAATCGCGAGTTAAATAAGGAGACAGCTACCGAGGCGGAAAAACCTGCGGCGCCAACTGCTACGCCCGATCCGAAAGCCGAGGCCAAGCCGCCGGCGACGATGGTTATCGACTTCGATGGAATTCAGGGGCGTGTCGCGCGCGTGCCCGTGGGCGCGGAAAACTACGGTGGTCTTTCGGCGAAGACCGGCCACATCCTGTATGCGGTGGGTCCCGCTTTTTATTACGGCCGCTCGGGAGATCGTCCCACGATCTTGAAAGTCTATTCACTCAAGGATCGTAAGGAGACAACTCTCGCCGAAGACATCCGCGGCTTTTCACTTTCTGAAGATGGTTCCAAAGTCCTCGTCGCGCAGGGACCTGCTTTCAACATTTATGACGCGACTCCCCAGGGCGATAAGACCAAAAAGGTGATTTCGACCGCGGGTTTAGTAGTCGATCGCGTTCCGGCGGAAGAATGGAATCAGATCTTCAACGAGGTGTGGCGCCGCTATCGAGATTGGTTCTACGTAACCAACATGCACGGCTACGATTGGGCCGCGTTACGCGAACAATATAAGCCGCTCTTGCAATACGTCGCGCACCGTTCTGACTTAAACTACGTCATCAGCGAGATGATTTCCGAGTTGACGATTCAGCACGCCTATATCGAGGGCGGAGACTTTCAGATTCCGCCGCGTCCTCGTTCGGGTTTACCCGGCGCCCGCTTCGAGCTCGATAGACAAGCCGGTCGCTATCGCATCGCGAAGATCTTCGCAGGCGAAAACGAAGAAGACATTTATCGCTCACCTTTGCGCGAGATTGGCGTGAACGCGAACGTCGGCGACTACGTGCTGGCAATTGACGGTGAAGAGCTCAAGGGTACCGACGATCCGTACCGGCTCTTGCGCAACAAAGCCGACAATCCCGTAGCGCTGACTCTGAACAGTAGCCCGACGATGACCGGAGCGCGGACTGTTTCTTATCGCCCGATCACAGATGAGAGCAATTTGATTTATCTCGATTGGATCGAAAATAACCGTCGGCGAGTGTCCGAAGCTACCGGAGGCCGTGTTGGTTACATTCACATTCCCGACATGGGAGCTGCCGGTATTCGCGAATTCATCAAGTGGTATTACCCGCAAATTCGCAAAGAAGGTTTGGTTGTTGATGTGCGGGCGAACGGCGGCGGCAATGTTTCTCGCATGCTGATCGAGCGCTTGCGACGCCGGTTGTTGGGAATTAACTACTCGCGCACTTCGGATGAAGGCAATACTTACCCAGACGGAGTTTTTATTGGACCGATGGTCGCTTTGCTTGATGGAAACTCTGCCTCTGATGGCGACATTTTTCCAGCGATGTTTAAGGAATCGGGACTCGGGCCGCTGATTGGCAAGCGATCATGGGGCGGCGTAGTCGGTATCAGTGGGCGCGGTGCGCTAATCGATGGTGGCGGGATCTCAGTTCCGGAATCAGGGCTCGCAAACACGAAAGGCGAGTTCATCATCGAAGGCTACGGCGTCGATCCGGACATCGAAGTAGATAACGATCCGAAGTCTGTGCTTGACGGTAAAGATCCGCAGCTCGAGCGCGGGATCGCGGAAGTGATGGCGCGCCTGAAAACGCCGGTCACGCTACCGGCCAAACCAGCGGGACCGATCAAGACGATCCGGTAAGTACGGGAAGCAGGAGCAGACGGCAGGAGGCAAGGGTCTTCTGCCGTTTCTCTTTTTAATTTGGTCTTGAGGTCTGGAAACAAAAACGATTTTTCCATTTGTCATTTCAAATTTTTCAATTTTTCAATTGATGTAGCAACGACTCACTTAGGTACTGGCGACTCTTATTGAGACGTGATTAAGGATTAGACCAACCCTTCAAACAGCTCTGCGACCGAAACCCGCCAACCTGCCAGCACTCTCGACTCTGCCCAGTCGTCCGCGGAATATTGCCAAGTTTCCCATGTAGGTTTCCCTTTGCGCTCACCAGCGTGACGAACTTCGATTGTGGTCGTTGATTGATCTATTAGCCACAACTCCCGCACGCCGAGAGCAAGATTGGTGTGGGCCTTAGTGGTGCGATCGTAAACCGCGTTACTGGCAGAGAGATATTCGAAGACGATGTCAGCCGACGTGCGCTTCCGACCCATTTGTAGACTTAGCTCGTCGGAAACAAACATCATGTCGGGTTCCAGGTAAATACCCTCGTGAAGATCTGTGTAGATCGGTTCCCGAGGATGGTGTACCTCGCCTTGAACTTCATGAGCCAAAATAAATTGGAACAGGCTTCGGGTTAGCCGAGCATCGATTGACCCGTGAGGCGGGTCAGGTGGTGGAACCATGAGGAGAAATCCTCCGATTAACTCGTAGTGAGAACGATCATCGGGATCTGGTAGTGTGAAGAACTCCTCGAGGGTGTAGCGATGCAACAGTGGTGAGAAGCTAACTTGCGCTACTTCGTCCAGCGTCTGCATTGTTGACCTCCATTTCCAAAGCTATCGTAGCATCCGCGAGATAGACCACGAACGCTTCTGCAACTCGCTTTCTCGACGAAGCTTGCCAGGCTTCAAGCATCGAGCAATCACTCCTTGATAATCAACTTCTCCTCCGGCAGCATCGCTTTTGCACCTTTGTGTTGCCAACAACGCGACGGCTGATGCACTCGGCGTGAACACGGTGTTCCCTTCTTAGTTCGCGCCCCGCAAATGTAGACCGCTTCCTCCACCAACGGTGTTGGTGATCGAGCGTTCAGTCCAGATTCGGCGTGTGCGCCAGCGCCGTCACTCTTCGCCAGCGATGAGTTTGAGTTGCGCTGAATAATCAGCGGCGGTGGCTTTGGCCGCAGCGCACGTCCAGTTACAAATCCCAAGCTGAAGAGCAAGACGGCACTTATCAAAGGGAGCTGTAGTCGTTCTTTTCGCAACCTTCGCGCGCATGCGTCGCAAAAACTGCGGCTTGTCCACGGATGCCAGTGCAGTCGCACGATTTTTGCGCCGCACTCCGAACAGAAATTTGGTCGATACATTGGTGAGGACTCCGAAATGTCAGTGAGGTTGAGCTCGACAACGTGCGGGCATTATATTCCGGTCTCGGCCGCGCGTGAAGCAACGGAAAGTGGCTTTTGGGCGTCCGAAGTTTGCAGCAAAGTCTAAATCGAGTCGGGTTTGGACAGATTTTATCTAGAGATGCATACTTCCCCGCTGGAACCCACAAAGTAATTTCAAATGATCCAAGTGAATCTTTATCAAAATTTCTTTAGTCGCCTATTCCTCGTTTTGAGCCTGGTGCTTGTTTGCGGAAGTTTCAGCATCTTGCAGGCGCAGGAACCAGACACCATCGTGAGCACGACTACTTCGCTGGTGCAGCTCAATGTCGGCGTTGTTGACAGTCGCGGCCGCGCGATCACTTCTCTTTTGCGAAATGATTTTGCGGTTTACGAAGACGGAGTGAAACAAACTATTTTTCAGTTCGAGCCGACCAACGCGCCGTTCAGCGTCGTGCTATTGCTGGACATGTCCGGTTCAACCCTCGGTTTCCGGGAGCAGTTGAAACTCGCTAGTACGCGGTTCCTCGATGCCCTGGCGCCTGAAGATCGCGTGGCCGTCGTGCAGTTCAATGCGAAGGTCAAACGACTCGCGAATTTCGATGCCACGAGGAAAGACACCGCCTATGCCATCAAAATTGCGGAGGGCGCCGGCGAGACGCATCTGTACGAAGCGCTCACGTATGCCTTGAAGGAGCTACAGCGAGAAGAGAAACGACGCAAAGCGATCGTTGTGTTAACCGATGGGCTCGACACAAAAATGCGGAATGTCGATCGCGCTGCAGTTTCTAAAGCGCAGACGGACGAAGAAGCGCTTAGCGCGATCAGGCCGCATGCGAGCGCACCGTTAACTTCCGTTCTGAACCTGGCTGATCGGCTGGGCGTCACAATCTTTCCGCTCGCATTGCCCTCAGGCGATCCGAAACGTCTGCCGATTCCCGGGCCCGATATCACCGGCATCTATGCTGCGGCGCGCACACGGCTGGAAAGTATTGCCAATCGCACGGGCGGACGTCTGACCGAAATCAATCGGCTCGATCAAATGGCCCGCTTGTATGCCGAGGTCGCGGCAAATCTCCGGACACTCTACTCGGTGGCTTACCAACCTCCGGGCGGCCGCCCCCGCGATGGCAAATGGCATGAGATTAAAGTTGAAGTTGTGAATTCGGAACTGATCGCCCGCACGCGACCGGGATACTTTGCGCGCTAAAGGCGCGAAGCGCGGTTAGCGCGGTTTCGAGTTTCGGGTTTGGAGTTTAGAGTTCAACGCATTTGGAGTGCGGCGGCAATGACGCCGCTTTGGATCTTCCCAAGGACTCAAACTTATCGTTAACAGATTAGTTTGGGGGTGATGTCAGTACCACCACGCGGTAGCGGGTGGGCTAGTCGATTGGCGATTTGCGATTGCCGCTTAGGCCGGTAGCGAAAGAAACTAATCGGAAATTCGCAATCGGCAATCGGCAATGTGTCGGGGCCCATTGTCTGAAACTGACCCCGCTTGACACGTTTCCGCTCGCTACCTATATTCAAAATCCTAATATCAAGCACCCGTAGCTCAGTTGGATAGAGTACCTGACTACGAATCAGGGGGTCGCATGTTCGAATCATGCCGGGTGCACCATACACAGCAATAAGTTACGGGCAGTCCAAGGGGAGCTGCCTTTTTCTTGTGTGCGTATAGTGTGCGGAACCTCGAAGAACGTTTATTTCGATCTCGATCTTCCGTCCAGTGAGAGAACATATCTAGCTGAACTCAGCATGAAGATCTCGAAATGCGGCGGACCGATTTAGATCACACTAGACAAGTAAGCGCAGCTTTACTGTGATTTCAGGTTGAAGTTCAGCCGAATAGAGTCTTCTCCATTCGCTGAGTGGCGGAGTCCTGCGCTCCTGGTTGGAGGTGGGCGTAGACGTTCAGGGTTAACGAAACGTCCGCATGGCCTAATCGTTCGGCGATGACTTTGACATTTTCGCCCGCGCCCAGCAGCAGGGACGCGCAACTGTGTCGCAAAGTGTACAGATGGACGGAGTTTGGCAGTTCAGCGCGAGTCAGTATTGCGCGAAGGTGTCGACGTCTGAGGTTGCCCTGCATGATTGGCGTACCGATTTCAGTTGCGAATACAAGGTCAAGGTTCTGGTAGCCCGAGCCTTGGCGAAATCGCTCTTCCGCTTGCTGTCGGCGATGGCTTTTGAGCACGGCTGCGCTTGACGCTGACAGAGGGATTGATCTTCGGCTCTTAGTCGTCTTTGGTTCAGTGAATGAATACCCTCCCTTGTGATGATGAACGGCGCGACCAACTCCGGCCCGCAACGTTGTCGAACGATAGAAATCCTTCTTCGCTCGGCTTGTTAGCGTCGTCATCTCTCGAATTGTTTGCCTGCCGGGCAAAGAGGCAACTGTGCGCGGTTACTCCGAT
>JBPCMI010000232.1:0-10972 GCA_051002415.1 Pyrinomonadaceae bacterium | reverse complement strand
CTAGTAAGCCGTCGAGTGCCCCCAGGTAGCTAAGGTGGGGTTGCAACAAAGTTTCGCCTACAGTCTGGCCGACAGTTTCGAGTTTTGTGTTGACCGTAAAACCGGCGACTTCGAGAAAGAGTTTTCGAGCGAGTGAATAACCATTCGTGTGCAAGCCTACCGACGGCAATGCCAACAGCACATCTCCCGCTTCAATCGTTTTGCCATCAATCACCTTTTCGCGGTCAACGATTCCGACGATAAAGCCGGCCACATCATATTCGCCGTCAGCGTAGAAGCCAGGCATCTCGGCAGTTTCACCACCTAAAAGTACGCAACCGTTTTCACTACATCCTTCAGTAATACCGGCAACGATACCGGCGACGACGTCAGGCGAGAGCTTTCCCGTAGCGATGTAATCAAGAAAGAAAAGCGGCCGCGCCCCCTGGACCAAAATGTCGTTAGTGCAATGATTGACAAGGTCACGGCCAATCGTGTGATGCACTCCCGTCAAAAATGCGATCTTGAGTTTAGTGCCTACACCATCAGCTGAAGCCACCAGCACGGGCTGTTTGAGTTGCGGGAAGGCGCCGTCAAACATTCCGCCGAAGCTGCCTATTTCAGAAAGAGTGCGTTCGTTGAAAGTGCGGCGTGCAAGATCTTTTATTTTCGCAGTAGCGCGGTTGGCGGCATCGATGTCGACGCCGGAATCGGAATAAGTAATGGATTGAGTCATGGGCGATTGGGTCATTGAATCATCGAATCATTGAATCATTGAAACCATTGAGTCATGAATCTTTGAATCATTGAATCATTGAAACCATTGAGTCATTGAATCATCGAATCATTTAGTCATTGCACGAACTAAGGTTCAACGCTGAACTCACGCAATGATTCAATGACCCGATGATTCAATGACTCAACATCAGTTAGCGCCCAGTACCCTTCCGCTCCTTGGGTGGCGGGCCAAAGTCTCCATAGGCAATAAAACCGACGCGCGAGGAATCGTCTTTCTGTGCCACGCGCCCGATCCATAAGTCCGACTTGGCTTCCTTGGCAGTCTTCACCGCAAAGTCATTCTCCCGGCCCCGCGTGGTAATCGTTATCTCACCTTGCAAGTCGGTCCGGTAGACTTTTATGTCGGCGGCTTTGAAACGATCCAAAACCACTTGGGCCGGATGACCATAACGATTCCATTCACCGCAGGAAATAATCGCAACCTTTGGCTTCACTCTCTCGAGGTAGTCGGCGGCTGAAGCGTACTTCGAACCATGGTGAGAGACTTTCAAAATGTCGGCGCGCAAGTTCAGATCCTTCGTCAAGAGGCGATGCTCTGTTTGTTCCTCAGCGTCTCCGGGAAGTAGAAGAGAAAAGCTTCCGTAATCAAGCCGCGCCACGATAGAGTTCGCGTTCGGTTCGTTACCGCCCCCTTTCATCTGCTCTTTCGTAAGCAGCGGCTGGTTAGGCGCGAGTACCGTCAGGCGCGCTCCTCCTCCCAGGTCAAGGGTTTTGCCTACTTCCGCTTTCTCATACCGCGCGCCACTCTGTGAGACAGCCTCTTTATATTCATCGAAGAACTTCAAACTCGCCGGACGCTTGTCGATTTTTTTCTTGCCCTGTTGTGGTTTCGCCGCGGGAGCGGGGGTAGGTGTCGGCTTGGACGTCAAACCTCCGGGCAGGGTCGGCTCTAAGCCGTTATCGATCACATTAAGAACCTTCGTGGCTTTGATTACTTCGTCGGCGGCGCCGAGGTGGTCCGGATGTGGGTGCGTGCCGATGAAGTAATCGATCTGCTGCACCTTGTAACGCTGTAAGGCTTCCAGTACGACTTTTCCTTTGCCAGTATCACCCGCGTCCAACAATACCGTCGTGCCGGTAGGAGAAATGATGAGGATCGAGTCCCCATTGATCGGACCAACATCCAGAATGTGGACCTGAAGTTCGCCACCCGACGCCGGAGGTGGCTTTGTCCTCCACCAGGGAAGCACGTAACGCCAGCCTGCATAACCGGCCGCGCCGAGCAACACCACCAGCACGGCAGCGGCGCAGCCACATCCTTTGGTCTTACGGCCCACTAGGTTTCGCTTTCGTTCTGAGTTGCTCAGTTTTCTGTGATCGCCGCTTCGTGTTCACGTTCCCACAACGTTTCGGCGTTTGCGGTGATTCGCGTAGGATAATTTTCGTTCCAACAGGCTACACACGCAGAGTCGGCGCTGATTTCAGTTGCGTCGATCATTCCTTCGAGAGAAAGATAACCGAGCGAATCCGCTTCAATGAAGTCGCAGATTTCGGAGACCGACTTTTGCGCGGCGATCAAGTCAGCTTTGTTAGGCGTGTCGATGCCGTAGTAGCAAGGACTAATCGTGGGCGGACAGCTGATGCGCAAGTGAATTTCCTTGGCGCCGGCTTCGCGAACCATCCTCACAATCTTTTTGGAAGTTGTTCCGCGGATAATTGAATCGTCAATCAGCACCACGCGCTTACCTTGAATCAGTTCGCGCACCGGATTTAGTTTGATGCGGACTCCGAAGGAACGAATTGACTGCCTCGGTTCGATAAAGGTCCGGCCCACATAGTGGTTGCGCACGAGTCCAAAGCGAAAACTGATTTCACTTTGCGCGGAGTAGCCGATGGCTGCGACTGTGCCCGAATCAGGCACCGGCACGACGATGTCAGCAGCCGCAGGTTGTTCAATGGCGAGACGCTGGCCCATGCGATGTCGAGAATCGTTGACTGATTTTCCGTAAATCAGCGAGTCGGGCCGGGCAAAGTAAACGTGCTCAAAGAGACACATGGAATGTTTTTGCGGCTTGAGCGGATGCGAAGAGCGCAAACCGTCATCATCGATCACGATCATTTCGCCCGGCTCAACGTCGCGAACGTAGTGTGCGTCGATCAGATCAAAGGCGCAGGTTTCGGAGGCGATTACCCAGGCATCGCCCAGCCGGCCCAGAGCCAGGGGGCGAAATCCGCGCGCGTCACGAATTGCGATCAATTCACGCGGCGTCAGAAAGAGCATCGAAAAGGCGCCCTCTGTATCGCGTAAGACTTCCGGTATCGCTTCACGCACGCCCGCAGCGCGCGAACGCGCGACGCCATGCAGAATCACTTCCGTATCTGACGTCGCGGAAAAGATGGCGCCTTCTTTTTCGAGCTTGCGCCGCTCCTCGCGTGCGAAGGGCAGGTTGCCGTTGTGACAAACGGCAATTTGTCCATGCTGGCAGGTGACAAGAAAAGGTTGAGCTTCGCGAATCGACACTTCGCCCGCAGTTGAATAACGCACGTGTCCGATTGCGTTTGGGCCGGGTAAGCGATCAAGCCGAGACTGATTAAACTTTTCCGCTACGTGACCCATGGCGCGTTCCAGGCGCAACTCTGAACCGTCCGACGCGACGATGCCGCAGGATTCCTGTCCGCGATGTTGCAGCGCGTACAGACCGAGGTAAGTTAGCCGGGCGGCATCGGGGTGGCCGTAGATGCCAAAGACACCACACTCATCGCGAAACTTGTCCAGCAAAAATTCGCTCAACTGATCGTTCTCATCTTTCAAGCTGTAATCGGGCGAGCTGCAGTCGGACTGAGAGCTTACTTCGCATTCATAAACGTTTCAACCGTGAGCCGATCTTAATTGCCGATTGCTGATTGCCGATTGCCAATTGGCCTGTGCCGAAGGAAGCTAATCGAAAATCGGCGATCAGCAGCAATCGAAAGGCCGGCTACCGCCTGGTGGTACCGACTCCAACGGATCGGCAATCTCTAATCGGCAATCGGCAATCGGTAATCCCCCCAGGTGACACCTCAGAAACGACAAGTTAGAATGTGCTAAATCATCTCCCATCGCTGTTCCGAATCCCGAGTCTATTAAACGAGGAATTCATAAGTGGGAATTAAGACTTTTGTTGCTACTTGCGCGCTAATCATCATCTCAGGTTTGCTTATGTTGCCGACTAATGCCGCTCTCCCTCGCGCAAATCCAGGGACGACGGTAAGTCAGCGTACGGCTGCGTCGCTCTACTCCAAACATTGCGACTCATGTCACGGTAAAGACGGGCGCTCGAAGACGTTCAAAGCGAAACTCAATAAAGCGCGAAATTTGACTGAACCTGGGTGGCAGGAAGCGGTCTCCGATGAACGGATTTATAATTCAATCGCCAACGGTCGAGGAAAAATGCCCGGGTTCGCCAAGAAGATGACTGAAGCCGAGACTGATGCTCTAGTTTTATTCGTCCGCAGCCTGCGAAAATCTTAAGAACGGCAACTAGTGCTGCAATCGCAAATGGAAAAGCCAAGCGTCTTTTATCGAGTTGTCACAGTCGCACTGAGAGCAGCACTACTTGGTACGTTGCTCGGAGCCGGCTGGCTGATCTACAAACAGTTGCCGCCAGAGCCCGGTCCGAGTCTTCCGGAAGCCACTAACCAGACAACGCTGCAACTTGTATTGCGCCAATCGCCCGACATGGGTGGGGCCATGCTGGATATTCCGATCGAAATCTATCCCGTCGACATCGTCGCTATCCGTCACGAGTACTTCACGGAACGCCGCGCGGGCAAACGCTTCGATGATTTTCTAAGCGAGCGCATGAAAGGACGTACGCCAATAAACGCGCGTCTCGATCGTCAGGGACAAACCAGCGTAGTCATCAATCCGGGAACGTGGTGGGTTCATGCAGTGCTTTCGGGGGAAGAGGATCTCGAATGGCGCCTTCCGATCAATGTCTACGGTCCGAAACAAGTGATTGAACTAACCTCGCAAAACGCTTACGGCAGAACGAAGAGTTTCTGAAAGCTTCGCTTTGAACTTAGTGCTTTGAACTTAGTACTTTGAACTTGGTGATTTGCTCTCTCGCCTTAGATCAAATCCGAATTAAAGAAACAAAGTTCTAAGTTCAAAGTACCAAGTTCAAGAACCGAACCTTTCAAGGTAAAGGTCTTTCTTAATGTTAGCTTTACGAGTCGACAAACGCAGCCTCGCTGTCAAAGATATCGACCTGCCGGAACGCGGAGACGAAGCGCTCGTGCGTGTCGTGCTCTCGGGAATCTGTAATACGGATTTGGAGATCGCTCGCGGTTACGCCGGATTCAAAGGAACCATCGGACATGAATTTGTAGGCATCGTCGAAGCCGCTCCGGCCAACCACCTGGTGGGCCAACGCGTCGTAGGAGAAATCAACGCCGGCTGTGGAAAGTGTGAGCTTTGTCTGGCGGGAGATCCGCGGCATTGTCTCAAGCGGACCGTGCTCGGCATTGTCGGGCGCGACGGAACTCACGCAGAATTCCTTAAGCTTCCAGTCGCAAACCTTCTTCCAGTTGACGATAGCATTGCAGACGAACATGCCGTCTTCGCCGAACCGCTGGCAGCGGCGTGCGGCATCATGGAACGCGCCTCAGTTACGCGCGAGAAGAAGGTCGCCGTAATCGGCGATGGCAAATTGGGACTGCTCTGCGCGCAAGCTGTCGCCTTGTCAGGCGCTGATGTGTTGTTGATAGGCAAGCACGCCGAAAAGCTTCGCATCGCCGCGCGCAGAGGAATTGAAACCGCGACCGTTAAGCAAGCGGCCAAACGCAAGAAGGAGTTTGATGTAGTTGTAGAAGCATCAGGTTCTGCGTCAGCGTTTAGTGTTGCGCTTGATCTCTTGCGCGCTCGGGGCGTCTTGGTGCTCAAGTCTACTTTTGAAGGTACGACTGAGATCAATGCCGCGCGACTGGTGGTTGATGAGATTAGTGTGGTGGGTTCCCGTTGTGGCAGGTTCCCTCCCGCCCTGGCGTTGCTGCGGAGCGGAGCAATCGATGTTGACAGTTTGATCAGCGAAGAGCATCCGTTAAGTAGCGGCGTCTTAGCTATGGAGCGCGCCGGGAACAAGGGAGTTCTTAAAGTATTTTTGCGGCCGTAAATCAGCTGGCTAGCTGGTACTGTCTATAGGAAACGCATTTTCCATTTGGCATTTTTCATTGGAAAAACTACTACCGCCAAGCCGCCAAGAACCCCCGAGTACGCCAAGAGAAAGACCGAACCTAGAGCTTGGGTTAGTTCTTTGCCTCAGTAGTATCTTGCTAACTTCTTCCGCTCAAATTTCATCAGCGAATGCTCGTTTTCTTCCTGGCGTACTCTGCGGCTCTTGGCGGCCTGGCGGTTTCGGATTTTTCCCATGAAAAATGAGAAATGACGAATAATGACGAATGATGAATGGAAAATGGATCTACCTCCTGCGTTCAACAAGCTCCTCCCGGTGGCCATCTTTTGCCGCCAGCCTAGCCTTTAGCTATACTCTGATTCCCTAAATCTGCGCTCCCGACCGCGTCGCCTAATTCTTGGCGGTAGCCGTAGGAAGCGCGCGGCTCGGTTTTCCCAAAAGGCGGTAAGTTGTAATGTTCGAGCTTCCGAAAGATCAAAACACAGTTCAAGACCTCGCTATCCTCCGCAAACTACGCGTTTGGATCGCCGCACTCGCGGTGGCCTGCCTCGTCGCCGGCATCGGCATCGAGGCAATGCTTTCGGGCCGCACCACAGTCGCGCAGAATCAGGTTCAGATTGCGCGGGCCCCAGAAGCTCTCTCGGCTTCGTTCGCCGAGATTGCGCGACGCGTCGAACCGGCGGTCGTGAATATCGAAACTCTTACCGCGGCGCCCGAGGTTACAGAAAAGGATGAAGGCGATAAGGAAGAGCCGGAAACGACGAATCCGCTTCTCGATATGTTTCGGCGCCAGAATCGCCGCCCGCAGCGAGGCGTCGGCAGCGGCTTCATTGTGGATTCCAAAGGTTACATTTTGACGAACGAACACGTCGTCGAAGGTGCAACCAGAATCACCGTAGGGTTACAGTCGGGAGAAAAGTATCGTGGCCGCGTGATCGGTATTGACGAAGAGACCGACGTCGCCGTTATCAAGATCGACTCCGCCCAGACTTTACCAACCGTCACGTTGGGTGATTCCAACGCGGCCCAGGTAGGCGATTGGGTGCTCGCGATTGGCTCACCGTTTGGTTTGGATCAGACCGTGACAGCCGGAATCATTTCCAAGAAAGAACGCGAGACGCCTTACTTCACAAGCTTCCAGCGCTTTCTGCAAACCGATGCGGCCATCAATCGCGGTAACAGCGGCGGCCCCCTCGTGAACATGCGTGGCGAAGTGATCGGTATCAATTCGCAAATCGCCACTTCGACGGGCGACTACAACGGCATCGGATTCGCGCTCCCAGCGAGTGAAGCAAACTTCGTCTATCAGCAGATTGTCTCGCAAGGCAAAGTGAAGCGCGGCTATCTCGGCATCACGCTCGACTCCGTCAAAGATGAATTCGCCAAAGTTTACGGCCTGAATGAAACGCGCGGCGCCATCGTGATGGATGTGCAGCAAACCAGAGACGGCCAACCAACCCCGGCAGCAAAGGCCGGAATTCAATCCAACGACATCATCGTCGAGTTCAATGGCCAACCAGTCGTCAGCGCGCAGGATTTGATCCAGAAAGTCGCCGGTAGTCCGGTTGGGCAGCCCGCGGCGCTGGGTTATCTGCGTGATATCGACGGCAAACTCGAGAAGCGAACAGCGAGTGTGGTACTGGGCGAAAGACCAGGCCTGCAAGCTTCGAAGGCCGCTGATTCAGCTACTCCGCCAAAAGATCCGAATGCGAAAGGGACTCTGCCGCATCTCGGAATTACGCTTCAAGAGATCACGCAGCAGCTGATTGCGGAAAAACATCTCACGGGCGTACGCGGGCTCTACGTTAAAGAAGTTGATCCCAATGGTCTGGCTGCGGACGTGCGGCTGGCCGGTGGCGTGCCGGCGCTTGGCGAAGGCGATGTCATCACGCGCATCAATCGTGTGCCCGTGACGACTCTTGCCGACTTCCAGCGCGTGCTCGGTGGGTTGAAGCCCGGCGATCCGATCGTGCTCAACGTTTCCCGTTATCAACGAGATGGCGACCGGATAGTGCAACGCATCGTACAGTTCACATACCAATAAATAGAGTTTCGAGTTTCGGGTTTCGGGTTTCGAGTTTTCATCAACTCGGGACCCGAATCCTTTAATCTCGGAACTTTGAACGCGAAACTCGAAACTTAGTTATGGCTCAAGCAAAGAAAGCACTCGCGAAATCATCTCGCAAAAGTAACGGCAGCACGCCGCGCACTTCCACTAAAACATACGCCAACTACATCGGCGGCAAATGGGTGTCCAGCAGATCCGGTGAGGTTTTTGAGAACCTCAACCCGGCTGACACCCGCGATGTAATCGGCCGCTTTCCCCGTTCCACAAGTGAAGACGTAAACGATGCGGTCAACGCAGCGCGCGGAGCATACGATCGCTGGCGTCACACGCCCGCGCCGCGCCGAGCTGAAATACTTTTCCGGCTCGGCGAGATATTAATCCGCAACAAGAACGCTTACGCCGCGGACATGACGCGGGAGATGGGCAAGGTTTTGAAGGAAACCGGCGGCGATGTGCAGGAAGCAATTGACTGCACCTACTACACGGCGGGCGAGGGCCGCAGGCTGCATGGCTTCACGACGCCTGCCGAGATGCCTGACAAGTTTGCGATGTGTGTGCGCCAGCCGGTAGGACTTTGCGGGTTGATTACGCCCTGGAATTTTCCGATGGCGATTCCGTCGTGGAAACTTATTCCCGCCCTGGTCTGCGGTAACACAATCGTTATCAAGCCCGCGGAAGACACTCCACTCTCAACCTACAATCTCGTTAAAGCTTGCGAGGAAGCCGGAATCCCGCCCGGTGTCGTTAATCTAGTCACTGGTTATGGCGATCCTGGCGCCGCGATGACTAACCATCCGTTGTTGCGCCTGATTTCTTTTACCGGCTCCACGGCGACTGGCCGCCTTGTAGCTTCGGCTTGCGCCGAACGCAACGCGATCTGTTCGCTCGAAATGGGCGGCAAGAACGTAATCATGGTGATGGACGACGCCGACATTGATCTGGCCGTCGAAGGCGCAGTGTGGGGAGCCTTTGGGACTTCGGGTCAACGCTGCACTGCGGCGTCTCGCGTCGTAGTTCATAAAAAGGTTTACAAGAAGTTTTCGCAGCAATTGGTTGAACGAGCGAAAGCTCTGCGCGTAGGAAATGGGGCCAACCCGAAAACCGACATGGGTCCAGTCATCAACAATGACGCTGTCGAAAAGATCATGGGTTACATCGACATTGGTCAGAATGAAGATGGCGCCACGCTCGCGTGTGGCGGCAAGCGTCTAACCCGCGGCGATTACGCGCACGGATATTTCATCGAGCCGACTGTGTTCACCGACGTCACGCCCGACATGCGCATCGCGCAGGAAGAAATTTTTGGTCCAGTCACTTCTGTGATTCCCACAAACTCACTCGCAGAAGCTGTGGAGATTGCTAACGGCGTTCGTTACGGGCTCTCCGCTGCGATCTACACGCGCGATGTCAATCGCGCCTTCCACGCCATGAACGAAATGTATACCGGCATCTTTTATGTGAATGCTTCGACGATTGGCGCTGAAGTCCACCTCCCGTTTGGCGGCACCAAGGCCACGGGCAACGGGCATCGCGAAGCAGGCACGCAGGTGCTGGATATTTTCTCGGAATGGAAGTCTATTTATGTGGACTACAGCGGAAAGCTGCAGCGCGCACAAATTGATACAGAAGATCTTTAAGGCGCAAGATGTCAGATTTCAGATGGTAGATTCTAGTTGTGCGTTGGTAAAAGGTCCCTGATTAGGCTCGCAATGTCCTCACGATTGCAGATGTCAGATCCAGCAATTTCGAAGATCAGATCTCACCGAGACTTGATTGTCTGGCAGAAGGCCATGAATCTTGTCACACGAGTGTATGGCTTAACTAAGAGTTTTCCGCATGAGGAAATCTACGGACTTACCAGGCAAACACGGCGGGCGGCGGCTTCTGTGCCAGCGAATATCGCAGAGGGCCAAGGCCGAAGACTGAAAAAAGAGTTCCACCAGTTTTTGGCTAATGCGCGAGGATCATTGATGGAACTAGACACGCACTTGGAGTTGGCTCTTAGAGTCGGCTACATCAAGAGGGAAGAACATTTAGCTATTCAAAAAGACTTGAATGAAGTTGGAAGAATTCTAAATGGACTAATGCGTTCGATCATCTCATCGAACAGCGCCTGACAACCCAACATCTATTAACATCTGATATCTAACATCTAACATCTATCACCTGCCATTGGAGGTTGAATCGTGATCGTAGGCTTGCCCAAAGAGATCAAAGACAACGAATACCGTGTCGGCTTAACTCCGGCCGGCGTGCGCGCCCTGACCGATGCAGCCCATAGCGTGATTGTGGAACAGGCCGCCGGTGAAGGCTCGGGTTTCGAGGACGCGCTTTACCAGAAAGCCGGCGCGCAGATCATTGCCGCTGCCGATGATGTCTGGGCGCAGGCCGAAATGATCGTCAAGGTCAAAGAGCCGATCGAGCCCGAATACAAACGCATGCGCGAAGGTCAGCTGCTCTTTACCTATCTCCACCTCGCGCCTGACACGAAGCTCACCAGCCAATTGCTCGAACGCAAAGTAACCGGCATTGCTTACGAAACGATCACTGATCGGCGCGGCAGTTTGCCGCTCTTGACGCCGATGTCCGAGGTCGCAGGTCGCATGGCGATTCAAGTCGGCGCACACTATCTCGAGAAAATGAGTGGCGGGGCCGGGATTCTGCTCGGTGGGGTGCCCGGCGTGCCTGCGGCGCGCGTTGTGATTATTGGTGGCGGCGTGGTCGGGACCAACTCCGCAAAGATTGCTGTGGGCATGGGTGCGCACGTGACGATCATCGATAACAAACTCGATCGCTTGCGCGAGCTCGACGACATTTTTCTTTCCAAGATTTCTACGCTCGCCTCCAGCGCCTACATGATCCACGACGCTATTTCGACAGCCGATCTGATTGTCGGCGCCGTGTTAGTTCCAGGCGCCGCCGCACCGCGATTAGTTACGCGCAACATGCTTAAAGATGTTCCGAATGGCGCTGTGATCGTTGACGTTGCCGTCGATCAGGGCGGTTGCATCGA
>JBPCMI010000231.1:0-9767 GCA_051002415.1 Pyrinomonadaceae bacterium | reverse complement strand
TTTGCGCCCTTCTTTGCTCCACCCTTTTTCGCTGCTTTCTTTCCACCTTTTTTAGTTGCCATAGCTTTTATGTGCTCCTTCTTTTCAAGTTTGGGGTTTGCGTGGTGACCACAAGATACTGTGTCTGACTTTCTCTTGTGGGCTAGTGTAAACGGCGCACAACATCTTGCTATATAAACGCAAATGAATGAGATGTCAACAACTTATTAATGTTTTTTGCAAAAATAATTCTGCGCTGAAAGAGCGATTCTTCACATCACAGGCGCACGTGGAAGGCTGGCTACACGCGCAGCGTGCGAGATCACAATCGCAGATCACTCCGCTTCGTTGATCAGAAGAGTGGACGCGCGCGCGCACAACAACGCTGTGAATAAAATTAGATTGGTGAAGTGAGAACTAGAACTGGCTACTTAAATAGCGGCGTGAAGATCCATCCATCGTGGCGATCAATTCCGTAGTAATAGAGAACTGAGTTGTTACGACTGCGACTTGATACGCCGACGAATGGCCCACTCGAATCCGCTGAACTATCTTCGCCGCCGGGTGCGGTTAGCGAGGAACCGGTGTCGAGCACATTGGTAATCGGCGGGGCTGCAAACTGTTGTAACGGGGCGAGTTGCCCGGTCGGCGACGGCAGAACACCGCCGGCATAGACAATGACGGCCCTCTGAAATTCAATCAGCTCAGCTGCACGGGGTCGCACAGTACGCCACTCACCAGTTGACGAAAGCGGATCGCGCGCAGCACTTGCGCGCAACACCTGGCGCTTCTTCGAGCCACCCGGTACCGGAATTCCTTCAAGCAATTGATCCATCGAAGTTGGAAGTGCCTGCACACCAGCACCGCCGGTTGCGGTGCTCCGATAGAGGTAGTAATCGCGGATCGCATCGGCGACTTGTTCACCACGAAAGATCGCTTCCTTCTCTCGCTCGCGCTGCGCTTGTTGACGAAGACTGGGCGCTGCCGAGAGAGCAGTGAGAGCGAGCAGGGTCATCAACGCAAGCATCGCTACGAGGGCATAACCGGCTTCAGCGCGCTTGCGAGAGGCCAGATCACGCATATCTCGGTACTCAGCGTCAACGACGCGCACACCATATATCTTGTGGTGTGCTTCTCGCTTAAGGTTCGTCATCTTCAGCCTCCACACGAGGAGTCGGCCGAGCCTGAGGTCCCGATGCGCGTTCGCGATCGGTGTTAAAAGGGATGGGGTGCTTGATCTTCAACTGGGTATCCATCAGCACCACTTCCTTTTCTGAAATGCTGGTCATGCGAAACCTGCCACCGACGACATCTCCGCGCTGCACGTTAACAACTTCACGGTTGGTCTTGTCTTGAAGAATTGCCGTATCAATGTAGCGACGCGTGCCAATGATGCCCACGTAAGTGTAATTCGGTGTCGGCGGCGCGCTTACGTTGAGAGACAGCGTAGTTGAATAGAGACTCCCATCCGCTGATTTCACGATCACGGAGCGAGACCCCTGATTAGCAATGATCGCAGCCGGCACCGTTGTAGAAAGCTGTTGCGGGCTGATGAAACGGGTAGTCAACTCGCGACCATCAACGACGATTCGCACTCCGGGCACAAACTTGTCGCCACTAACTTCCATGGTGAAGTCTTCGGTACGGGCGAACACGTTCGAAGGCTGCATGCCCGCCAAAAGCAGCGGCGGCGTCGGCGTAGGTGTGGGGCTTGGCACCGTCTCGGTCTTCACCGGCGCGGGCGGCTTCTCGTAGTAGATGAAGATGTTCCGTTTAGCTTCCGGTGCCGACGGCACAAGATCAGAAAATACTATTGGTCGTAACTGTTCCAGAGGATCACTCTTAACTTCATTGGCGGTTTGAGCAGTTCGTAGTTCACCAACCCGACGCTGACCGGGTCCCGGGCTGGAATTGGAGTTAGTATTTTTGACAACTGGTTTTGGGCTTGGTCCAAACCCGAAGAGTGTCCACCACAAGAAGACTATGGCAAACAATCCCAGCACCATCGCCCAGATCAGTTTCTTACGTTCTTCGGGACTGCTGATATCCGACAACTTCATATCAATTACTGCCCTTGATCAGCCGCTACCAGCTGAAAGTAGGTCGCCATATCGAGCCGCAAACTGACGAGCGAGTTGCGCGGTGCATTAGAACCCGGCTCCAATGAGGCTGGGCTGTTGGTTTCAGTCGCACGCTCAAGCTCGATCGAGTTGACGATGATGAATTGCTTGCTGACCTCGAGATCTCTAATAAAGCGTCGCAGGTTTTGATATTGTCCTTCGACAGTGAGACTCACCGCGATACCTGGATAGACACTCTGCCACTTGGTGCTGGCTGATCTCGTTTCCCCCGGAGTCCGTTTGGTAGTTGAAGAAAGGAGAGGCGTGTAGGCGGGTCCCGCTGTATTGCGCAGGCCATTCTTGCGAATGAGCTGATTCAAGTCCCCATAAAGGCCCATGCGGCCCTGCCCGGCATTACTGAGATGGTAATTCTGAAAGTCATCAAGACTCTCAGTGATTTTGGCGACCGTAGATTGCGTGTCCTGCCCGTGACGAATTATTTCCTGAGAGCTCCTTAGTTGACTCTGTAATCGCGTTCGCTCCAGCTGCACTGTTTCCAACCGCGAACGAGCAGGAAGCAAAAAATAGACGTAACTGATTACGACCAACAGCAAGAGCAACAGGCTTGTGCCAAGGGCGAGAATCTCAGCCATGCCAAACATGCCCTGGCTCCGCGAGGCGTGCAGTCGTTTCAAGTTTGCTTTGAACTGAGTCCGCCGGAGTCGCTTGGTTGGTTTGGTGGGAGTCTCGTTCATTTCTCACCACCTTTTGGCGCGGCCCTCCCTGGTTCTGCGGAGGCAAGGTCCTGCGTTTTATCAGCGGAGGAGGCCCCAGCGCGCGGGCGATAGATCACATACAACTCATACTCCGTACCGCTCTCGCCGCGACCCTTCTGTAAATTTTGAGCACGCAACTCGGCTTGAAAGATCCCCACGCGATCCATCTCACCAATCATATCGGTTATCGTCGACGGATTTTTGCTGACGACGGTTAGATCCAGTTCAGCCAGAGTTTGCTCGCCGCGGGCAGCAACATCACGAACACTGATCCGCGTAACTCGCACATTACCCGGCAGTGCTGACTCCAGATCCGCGAACAGCCGAGACCAGGAGAAGCTTTTGCGATCAACAAGCACGTGGGCCGCAGCGAGGGTTTGCAATTGTTCCGGTGTAAGAGAATTCTTGACGGCGACCGCCTCAGCCTTCAACCCCTGCTCCTGCTGATTCAATGCGTTAATGTCTGCCTGCACAACGTCGGCCTGTGCCTTCGCCTGACCGGTCCAACGCATGATTAGCACTAGGGAAATCAGCGAAACGCCCACGATTAAGGCAGTCAGTACCCAGGGCAGCGCGTGATTGCTGAAGGGACGGCTCGCAAGGTTTAGTTTGGTAGTCACTACGAAAAATCTCTATCGGACTTTGCTTGGCCGGTCGTGCGACTGGCCGGGGTTACACGAGCAGCATACCTGCCTCAAGTTATGCGCGCAACCGTTGCTCGCTTCAATAAATGAGCAGGAGGCGACTTCTTACACGCGTGAAGATTTGCGTTGTTTCACAAATCCGAACCTCGGAAGGACGATAACTAGGTTCGCCGGGGAGGAAGCTTACCTTCAGTCACGGCGATGGAATGGCGGTAAGCAGCGATTCGATTGCGGCCGCCCCGCTTGGCGCGATAAAGAGCTGAGTCGGCAAGTTCTATTAGCTCGATCGGATCCTTTCCGTCATCCGGAAACGCGGCAATACCAATACTGATTGTGATCCGTAACGTTTTAGACGCTACCCCAGCAACTCGACGGGAGGCCGGGAATTCGTAATTTTGAACGGCGGTTCTGACGCGCTCAGCGGCAACTAAGCCTTGCGGGTAGTCGGCATCCAGCAAGAAGGCGGCAAACTCTTCTCCTCCAAATCGCGCCGCTACATCGCCGGCTCGCAATGCTCGCTTAATGACACCGCCAATTTCTTCCAAGGTCTGACTGCCAACGAGATGACCATACGTGTCGTTAACTTCCTTGAAATGATCGACATCCATCATCAAAACACAGAACGGATGCGACTTAACTTCAGCCTGCGCAGCCTCGCGTCTTAATTCGGAGAAAAACGACTTGCTGGTCAGCAGGCCGGTTAGTTCGTCGTGGGAAATCAAGCGATGAATCTGCTGCTGAAACTCGCGATCGATTTCGTCGAGCATGTCGAAGCGAAACAGCTGGTCACCGATAGCAATCTTGTCACCTTCACTCAAAACTGCCTCAGTCAGTGTCTGGCCGTTGATCAACGTTCCGTTAGTCGATGCCAAATCTCGAATGATGCAACGAACCGAGTTGTTGGTAGCGTTTCGTTCGACAGTTATGCGCGCGTGCAAACGGGAGGCGCGGGAGTCGTTGATGCGGACATCTGCTTCGAGCGCGCGGCCGAGAGTTACTTCGTCACGATCAAGAGGAATGGGAACGGCGAGCAGCTCTCCGCGGAGGGAAACCAGCGCGGGACGACGTTCCAGCACTGCTGCCGGTGGCTGTTCGGCAACACGCAGGTGTGTCTGGTCGGACTGCTCATCGTTCCTGTTGTCGCCAGTTGTCATCAGATCGAGTGCTGCGGACGCACCTGGGGTTCGATCAGCTGCCGGAGCATTACTAATGTCGAGGCATCTTAGTCCGCTCTCACCGCGGTGGCAACGATATTGTGCGCCGCAAATATCGAAATTCATGGCGATTCCCTTCATCCTCTGCTTGTCGCGTCCCTCACTTACTTCTATAATCAGGTCACAGAGAAATGTTCGCGGCTCATACTAATCAGCTTAAATTGACAGTTCAGCATTAGGTTATTTCCGATGAGAAGGGAAAGCGTTTTGGAAGAGGAAGCAGCAGCTACGTGCCCCTGGTCTGCAAACGATCTGACTGTCGAACGAGTGGCCGTTGCCAATCTGCCGACACAGTTTGGGGAGTTCAAAATCGCAGGGTATCGTTCGTTGATCAGCGACGAAGAGTTCGTGGTGGTGTTCAAAGGTGAAATGCTCCGTGAAGTGCCTACTCTCGTCCGGATCCACTCGCAATGTCTCACCGGCGACGTTTTTGCTTCCACTAAATGCGATTGCGGGCAACAACTGCAACAGACGCTAAGATTGATTCAAGCCGAAGGCCGCGGCGCAGTCGTTTACCAGCAACAGGAAGGTCGCGGCATCGGTATCATCAACAAGATCCGGGCATACTCGCTACAAGACGCTGGTGCGGACACGGTCGAAGCGAATGAGCAACTCGGTTTAGCAGTTGACCTGCGTGAATATCGCCAATGCGCTGAAGTGTTATTTGAATTGGGCCTCTGCCACGTGCGGGTAATTTCCAACAACCCTTTGAAATTGCGAGCACTGGAAGAGGCTGGTTTAAAAATCGTCGAGCGTGTGTCCATGCAAGTCGCACCAACTGAAAAGGCGGCCGGCTATCTGCGCACCAAGAAAGAAAAATTAGGACATCTATTAACTTAGATTTTGATCAAGTGTTTCTTCCGAGATTATCCCCAGAATCTCAGCACCAATACCGCCGTAATTGATTTAAGGAGAACATCGATGAAGAAAGTTCCTCTAGTCATCGGCCTGGGGATCCTCTTGGCCCTGGCCTTGGCTCCGGCAATGATTTTTGCCCGTACTTCCGCTCCTATCATACAGGGGCGAAGCACGATCTATGGGAATGTCTATGGTGAGGGACGACGTCCAGTTGCAGATGTTTATGTCGAATTGCTGGATGACGTTAATTCAAGCATTCGCCAGATCAAAACGGACATGTCGGGCCGGTTTCAATTTTCAGGACTTGTCGATGGGCGTTACATGATCAAAATACGTCCCGGCAACACAGGCTATCAAGAGCATTCGCAGCAGGTGATAATTGCTGCTGTTTCTTCAGTACGCCCAAGCGAGGGCGCACGGTCGGGTGGGGCAGACAACCAACATATTGATATCGGTCTTACTTTAGATGAACGCGGGATGTACGGACCGTTTTCCAGCGGTGTGGGCGTGCTGTTTGCTCAAGACATCCCTCCCGCAGCAAAGCGACACTTCGATGATGGGATTGGCTTTCTTCGGGAAAAGAAAGAGGAGCAGGCTTTCGCGAGTTTAAGGCAGGCGCTCGAAGTCTTCCCTGACTACTATGCTGCCCTCGATCGCCTGGGTGGGGAATATTCAGTTCGTGGTGTCACGGAAAAAGCTACGAATACGGAATTCCTGCAAGCCGGACTCGTCTTATTGACTAAGGCGATACAAGTAAATCCGCGCAGCTACTCAAGCACGTATGGTTTGGGATGGACCGAATATCACCTCGGCATGACTCAGGAAGCGATTGACCATCTGGGAAAAGCGATCGCCATTTACGGCAAGGCTCCCAATGCTCTGCTTCTTCAAGGTAAGGCTTACCGCCGCGCCAAAATGCCTGACAAAGCCGAAGAAGTCTTAAAGAAGGCCGACGTCTTAGCCAGCGGCAAGGATGCAGACATCCATTGGCAATTAGCCGGCGTCTACAATGATCAGAAACGTTATGCTGAAGCAGCCGACCAGATGGAGCTGTATTTAAAGAACGCCCCCAAAGGCGAGGACCCGGTAAAGATCAAAGACCTAATTAAACGTTTGCGAGACAAGGTGAAGTAACAAAGTTGCTCGCTCCCTGGTGTACTAGGTCGCCACCCTCGTACACCGGGAAAGACTGACAGTGGCGTCAGGAGAAGTCGGCATGAAGAAAGTCTCTTCCCTATGTCTCGGAGTGGCGCTTGGAGCTATGACCGCCTCGCAACTGCCAGCTCACGCAAACCCATCCAGCAGTTTCACGGGCAACCCCTTCATAACAACCCAGGCAGGACGAAGCGTAATAACGGGAACTGTGTTCGTAGAGGCGCACCGTCCGATTGCGGACATTTGGATCGAACTGCTCGACGACTTCAATTCCACAATTAGCCGGATGAAGACTGACGGGTCGGGCCGTTTCACCTTCAACAACCTAATCAATGGTAACTACCGCCTGCGCGTCCTTCCGTATGGAACCGACTACAAGGAACAGGTGCAGGATGTGACGCTCGTTAGTGTTTCACCCGTGTCCGGCCGTCCCGGCGCCGATCGGCAAAATATCGATATCTTTTTGAAGTTGAATGACCGAGCGCCCTTGGGACCTTTTGCTGTAGGTCCGGGAGTGGTCTTTGTTCAGGAAGTCCCTGAAGAGGCGGAGCGACTCTATCTGGAAGGTATCCGGTTCCTCCGTGAAAAGAATGAGAAGGACGGACTGGCCCGCCTGAAGAAGTCTATTGAAGTATTCCCTACTTACTATCTAGCGCTCGATCGCCTTGGCGGGGAGTATGCGATGCGGGGCAACAAAGATCGGAGCTATTGGGAAGCGGCTCGGCTGCTTCTGGAAAAGGCAGTTGAAGTCAATCCCCGCGGCATCAATAGCGTATTCGGATTAGGCTGGACACAATACCAACTGGGCATGAATGCTCAGGCAGTTGAGAGTATGGAGCGCGCCATCTCTGTTAACGGCAAAGCAGCCGATGCTTTTCTATGGTTGGGGAAGGCACAGCTGAGAGTTGCAGCGGTGGATAAAGCGGAAGTCGCGTTTAAACGTGCGAACGAACTGACCAAAGGCAGAGTAGCGGAAATCCATTTGCTGCTAGCCAATATTTACAGCGACCAGAAGCGTTACACTGAAGCCGCTAATGAACTCGAGCTTTATTTGAAAACTCAGTCCGATAAGCAAGACGATGCCAAGATTCAGGAGCTCATTAAGAAGATGCGAGCCAAAGCGACCGGCTAATATTCAACGCTCGTAATGCTCCGTCAGGTGGGTGTGCTTGTCGTCGCTCTCAGGTTCTCGAACCTCGATCCACTCTCAAATCCGAGTCTCCAATCCAGGGTGTGCTCAGCCCTTTAGGTGTGTTCATCAGGAAGATGAGCTTGCCCTCGCTATACAGGTTCTCTGCCAATCGACTTTAAAGAGTCTTCAATCCAGGTGTGCTATGTCCTTAAGTAAGTATGCTTATCAGGAAGGGGTGGGCTTGCCGCGCTCCCTAGGCTCCTCTAGTTCCATCCGCCCTTACCGCAGTTCTCAGTTCTGTGAAGCTTTGTACGTTGTAAGTATGCTGCCAGGTGTTCCCACTCGTTGATTGATCCTTTGTAAGCTTGCTGCGCAGGAGGTTCCTGCCTCAATCTATCTGGAACTCAAAAAAATAGCCCATCCGGATAAACCGGATGGGCTTTCAAAACAAACTCCGAAAAGTTTGATTAGAAGATCAAACGGAAACCAAACCGAACTTCACGTGGGGTCTGGAAACCATTTGCCATGTTGAAAGTTGTCTGACGACGGTCAGGTCGTGTTGGAGCGTTAATAAAATCAAGGATCGGCTGACGAACTCCGTTGGCAAAGAGTGCCTGGATCGTCTGAACCTCGTCGCCAGTACCAATATTGGAACCGGTGATATTGTTCGGGCTAATCGTTGTTTGACGCTGCAACTCGTTGCGTTCGTCGAACAGATTGATGAAGTCCACCTCTGCGACCAGGGTGTATTTCTCAGCGAAACGGACCTTATGACGAACTGCGAAGTCCGTTTGCGTAAACGTTTCGGTGCGGCCCAAGTCACCCAACGCATTAACAACTGTTGGGTTGAGATTGTAGAAGGTGATTACCGAGGTCATCGGAGTTCCCGAAGCGGCGGTAGTAAAGCCGGAGAACTCGGTTGACTGTTTGCCACCCCAATTTGCAGTGTAAGCACCGTAGAACTTAAACACGTGCGGACGATCCGTTGGCAGCCGGCCATCGATCGGGTCGCCATCAAGTGTGAAGGCCTGGAACGGCAAGTCGAACAAGCGACTGACGTTCGGGCTGACACGTCCAAATTCAAGCGAGCTGGCCAGGCCGGAGTAATTACCAAACAACCGGCTGAACGTGTAGTTCGCGTTGAAGTAATAATTCTTCGCGAACCGCTTGTCTACCTGGACTTCCAATGCATCGTACTTGCGAATGGCCTTGACCGACGGGTAACCGAAATCCGTGGCGGTCTTATCGGCAAGCCCGAAGCCGGGGTTACCGATGATATAGGCCTCACTGCCTGACGGAGTCGGAATGCCGATGTCTTCAATAGCACGGTCAACATTCTTATGGGTATAACGGCCTCTAAAGAGCAAGCCATGCCCCAGCTCACGCTCCAAGCCCACTGTGAACTCAGATTGACGAGCTGCTTTGATGTCCGGATCCACAGCACCGCTGGAGAAAAGATTGTCTCCAACAAGGTTTGATGGAATACGGAAGTCGAACTGGCAACGTGAACGCGCCCCAGCCGCAATGCGAACTGCGGGATTATCGCTTTCGCAACCGCCACCACCTAATGGGTCGCTGAAGTTGCCAATGATCTGCGCCACGGTGATCGTGTTCCAGGTGTCGCCCGGGAACAAGTCGAAGTAGTCACGACGGAAGAAGTCGCCACCAAATGAACCGCGCGGCAGTTCGTACTTGAAGCGATCGTAGAACCAGCCGTAGCTTGCGAAGAGCTTGGTCTTGCCGTCGCCGGTCAAGTCATAAGCAAATCCCAAACGCGGCGCCGGCTTGGAGCCCCAACCGAACGTGATGCCAGGGTTGCCCTCAGAGAAAGTCGGAACTGTCTCGTGCTCGAGACGGATGCCGAGGTTCAATGACAAGCGCGAAGTCGGCTGCCAGCCATCCTGGAAGTAAATACCGTTGTTCGCACTGCTGGCTGTACCAATTGTGCC
>JBPCMI010000230.1:0-11498 GCA_051002415.1 Pyrinomonadaceae bacterium | reverse complement strand
CGTTTACGAGCGCTTGCGCCAGCCCGACGCGTTGCAGCATGCCTTTAGAAAACTTCCGCAGCTGCACGTCCCACGACTTCGTGTCTAGGTGTACGCGCTCCAACAATTCCTCGGTCCGCTGTTTCCGAGCTGGTTTCGCCCTGCCAAAGAGTTGACCGCAATAGTCGAGAAACTCGCGCGCCGTCAGATAGTCATAGAAGTAAGGATTTTCCGGGAGGTATCCAATTTGACTATGCATCGCGAGGTCAGCGATGTCGTGGCCGAGGATGCGCGCGTTACCACCAGTGGGAAACACCAATCGCATTAAAAGTTTAAGCGTGGTGGTTTTGCCGGCGCCATTAGCCCCGAGAAAGCCAAAGATCTCGCCTTCATTAACGTGCAGCGAGAGACCGTCCAGCGCTCGAACCTTCCGCTTGCGCCAGAATCCAACTTCGTAGTCTTTCGTCAGTTGTGCTATCTCAACAATTGGCGGCATGGTCTTCGTTAGTGGTTGGGAACTTCCGAACCAGGATCGGTTTCCACATCACACTTATTGGCGAGCATCACATAAGCGATTCCTGAAGGATCAAACGGAGCTGCCGCAGCATCAAGTTGTATTCTTAAAGAGCGGAGTGCCGGCGCCAACTCTGTCCAGGTGGTCGGACAACGTCCTGTCTGACTCTTATAAGCAGACATTAACCGGCGCAAGCCCTCCCGCTCATCAAACGACCGGAGTTGTAACAACCGGCGCCGGGCCATCTCCTTAACCTTTTCATCTTCCGACTGCTCGTACATGTGTTGATAGATCTCGCGCGCAGTGTCGCGGCTGCCTCCTTCTGCGGCCATGCGCGCCTGCATTGCCTGCATCCAGGCAGGTGCGCCCGGAAGTTTGGCGCCCTCGCGGTAGGTGTTGCGGGCCGCTTCATAATCCTGTTGTTGCCAGTGGATGTATCCCAGATGCTGATAAAGACGCCACGACGACGGATTCGCCGCGATGCCTTTTTGAGTAATCCGAATCGCTTCCTTAACGTCGATTCCCGGCAAGACAATGGCGGCATATTCATAAGGTTCCAGGAACTGCGGATCGAGAGTTGTTGCGGTATCGAGTAACGGGGGAAGCAGTTTGAGATTTAGAGCTCCCAAATTATCCAGTTGCAAGCTTTGTCCGTTAGCGAGGACTTTCCTGCCCACATATTGCAGCGATCTCATCCAGTACCAATCAGCGGCCAGCCCATTGAATCCCAAACTGACGCGTCTGACCGTGGCTCCATTCAGATAGAGCTGATCTTCCGTCGTCGCCTGGAGTGCTTCCGAGCGCTGCGATTCAATCAAGCGCGAAACTCCAATCACGCCCGCCAGCGCCACTAAGAGCGTTAGAAGCAATAGAGCATCGTGTTTGGGCAAGGTTCGCTTCATTTGAAATTACGCCGGCTGAAGATAAATGTGGCTGCCGCTAACACCACCGTCACATAGAGAAGCGAATAGAGGATCGCGTTGATGATGTAAGCGCCTCCAGGCACCCTGCCGTGAGCTGCTAGCGTGATGAAACTGAGATTTGCCAGGTTGGGCAACAGATAATACAACGCGCCAAAGAACCACCTCGAGGAAACGCTTCCCATTGAAGTTGCCAGACTCTTTAGGTCAGCGCTGAAGTGGCCGATAATGAAGACGAAGAAAGTGAGCAGCGCTGAGAGGGCCGGAGAAGAGAAGGAAGAAAAGAGGAGGGCTACTCCCGTAAGGATCATCAGCTCGAGGTAAAGCAAGAGAATTGCCGGCCAGATGCTGAGCAGAAGCGGGTCATAACCGCCGCTCACATAGATCAAGGCCAGGGAAACACCCCCACCCATTACGAGCACATTTACTAGTAGCGTGAGGCACAGTCCCAAATACTTGCCCAACAAAAACTCGCCGCGCCCGACTGGCTTGGCAAAGATCGTATAGACGGTGCGCCGCTCAATTTCTTTGTAGACCAGTCCGACGCCGACGAAGATGGCAATGAAGACCCCAAACAACAGCATCGCGCTGAGGCCGAGGTCTACGATGATTTTTCGTTCTTGTCCTCCTGAGAGCTCACCGATGAAGACGGCGGCGCCGGTGAGGAGTAAGACGAAAAGCACGAGATTGTAAAGCACGCGATCTCGCACTGCTTCGCGAAAAGCATTGCCGGCGATAGCTACTATGCGGCCCAGCATCTTCTGCAGAATATACACGCGCGAACTTTGCGTGTCAGTAGCAATGTTTCTAGCGGAGAGTTCGTAGGCGATGATTTAGTTGGCGAGTGTCGGTGCGCCCCGCACTGCAGCGTGACTCGCGTAAGGGGTGAGTGCCGAGGAATCGCCGTGCAGGGTTCCATCATCAGTCATGCCAAAACGCCGAGTCCCCGTTTGCGCCATGCCGCTCGTCGTCGTCGGTACGGCTGTCGAATAAAAGAGAGCGGGCCGTACGCCGAGGCCCGTGGGATTAACGACATAGCCGTAACCACTCTTGGTTCCGGTTCCTAAGACGTTGTCGGTGAGTGTGTGAAGCGCGAGCGTTGGCAGATCGGTATAGTCTCCGTTGCCGACTGTGGAGAAATAGGTAACCTCGCAGCTGTGAATGGTACGCAACGCAGAGAGAGCTGACGCTTCATTTGCAGCGCGGCGCGAAGCGAGGAGATTGGGAATGGCAATCGCCGCCAGGATTCCAACTATCACTACTACGATCAGCAGTTCAATGAGTGAAAATCCTTGTTGATTAGCGAGTTTCATGTTGTTTGTCGGGTTCAATGGATCAGTTGGCAAACGCGCCAACGCGACCACGCCAACCGCTCGTTGCCGGAATGTTCAAACGTCTCTCGTTCTCCTTCAGCACCACATAAATCGCAGTTTGCGGCTTGAGCTCGCCCGGCTTGGCGAGACTCGAGTCTTTCTGCGCGGCGCTGAGAGCAGCATCGATATCGAAGTTGATTAATTGATACCAGCCACGCGCAGCACGCGCATCAAGGGCCAGAGCTTCAGAAAATTGCTGCTCCGATTCCGCGCTTTCTCCCACACGGCTGAGAGCCGCGGCATGACGGACAAGGATAAAAACAGAGCGCGGGTACGCTTTTGCCGCGACTGCTAAAGTTCGTTCTGAAGACACGGCGTCGCCCGCTGCCTCTTCAGCAGCCGCCAACATCGCATAGCTCGTCGAGGTGTTGAACCCGTGGGCTACGGCGTACTGCAGATGTTGGACTGCTTGATCGTAACGACGCTGCTGATAGAGCAATGAACCATAATCGAAGTGTGAGGCTGCATCGAATGGATTAAAGCGGAGTGAATGGCGATAGAAGCTTTCGGCTTGAGAAGGAGTCCTGCTTGTCTGGGCCCAGGCATGAGTGACACCGTTCATCGCTTGCATGCCGGCTCCGATGAACATCACGCCGGCGAAACCAAAAGCGCACGCCGGCACAGCTCGTTGAAACATCGCAGGACGCAGTCCAGCATCGCTGGCTGGTTGGCGTTTTGGCGAACTTCCAGCTTCGAGATGAGAAACAAGTGCGGCTGCAAAAAAGCACATCAAACCGCTTCCGAACCAGCGAAATGAGAAAGCACTGGCCGCTGAACTGATGGCGAAAGCCAGCAAGCCGGCGCCGGCGCCCAAAGCCAGCAACGGATTGTGTGAATGCCGCGCTGCGCGCCAAATTGTTCGGGCGAGTAAAAGACAGAAGGCCGCGAAGATTAGAATTCCAACAATCCCCAGTTCGGCAAGAATCTGAACATACTCATTGTGAGCGTATTGAGTGAGCAACTGCTCATTCATTCCCACGAGAGAGCTGCCCGGATGAGTTGCCGCGAACTGTTGCCGCGCTGCTGAGAATGCCACTTCATAATTGTTCGCCCCGACGCCGACTAGGGGATGAGCGCGAAACATTTCAACTCCAGCGCCCCAGTAGAGTAGTCGAACCTTTGTGTTGTCTTCTGCTGGGGAAACCGCCGCCAATCGTTGCAGGGCAGTGAAGTCTTCTCCCGGAGTCGCTGCGAAGACGACAAGTTGTAAGACCGCGATGACGATTAAGCCTGCAAGCATGAGGGCCACGCGTTGCGGGCTCCGCGTCTGACAGCGTTTGAAAATCAAAATCCCAGCGCCGAGTGCGATGAATGCCGCGGTCGCGCCCAAAATTGGCGCTCGCTGGAAAGCCTGGAGAACGACAAGCCAGGCGACCAACGAGGTAGCCCCGCAAAGCACCGCTGTTCGCTGCTTCCTCACACTGAGCGCGAGTGCGGCAAAGATCGGCGCGGCAACTGCCATTGTTTCACCGAAGCCGCTGAAACCCCTGAAGAGTGGTTTTAGATTCGCGCGGTAAGAGTGGTCAGTGAGGAAGTCGCCGAATAACCACTCGATCACGCAAGAAAGACTAAGTAGCCAGACCACACCGGCAAGCGCGTAGAACAAAGCCCGCATTGCGCGCGAGTGCGCCGCCACAAGATGTATCAGGCAAAAGAACAGCAGAAAGGCGCCCCACGTGAACGCGTAGTGGGCAGCCGAATACGGGTTTGCCGCCCAAAACGCGGAGGCGGCACTCCAGGCGGCAAATAAGACTGCGCTGATTAGTAATGAAGAAAAAGGAAAGTTGAGTTGAACAAACGATGACTTTGCTTTTTTTAGTCCTGAGAGGATGAGTGCGAACGTGCCCACCAGGATCGCCGCAAAAGCGAGTTCTTGCCGCCATGCCAAACCACCCACTGATGGTTTAGGAATGCCAGGAAGATAAGGTACGGCCAGGACCAATGGCCACAACACGGCCACGAACCACCGTGGATCCCTCATCGCTTGAAGGACTCTTTCCATAGGATTTTCCCAGGCTGGAAAAAAGACCCGGGGGCGGGAGCTAATTGCTCCGCGCCCCCGGGGGAGCCAAGGTGAGGACCAAGGAGAGGAATGTTATTAGTTACCGATAGCGGTGCCGGTAGCGGCGGTCATCGCGCTAGTGCTACCAGCCGCGGAGTAGATAACACCAGTCGGGTCAGACGCGAAGTTGCGGGTACCGGTCGCGGTCACGCCACCGACTGCCTGCGGTGAAGCGGTTGAGAGATAGAGCCAGGGATCGGCAGCGGTGCCCGTGCCCGACGGAGTGGAAACAAAGGAATAACCGCTCTTGCCAGTGGCACCGCCGAGGACGCTGTCCACCAATCCCTGACCAGCGAGGTTCGGAAGAGTGGCGTACGTTCCGTTACCAGACGTGGCAGCGTAGGTCGCTTCGGCACTGGTGATAGTGCGCATCGACGCGATAGCCGAACCCTCGTTGGCAGCGCGCTTGGAAGCGAGCAGGTTAGGAATCGCGATTGCGGCGATGATGCCGATGATCGCGACCACGATGAGAAGTTCGATCAGTGAGAAACCGGCTTGGCCTTTATTGGTTTTCATTTCTTTATCGGTGCTCCTTAAGAGAATTAAGTTTCGGTTGTTTAGTCGCGCCAACGGCTTTTTTCTCTAAAGGCCGCGCAGTGCGCGAAGTTGTCGAGTGGTCTAACTACAAGGTTCGTGCCACGGGTCGAAAACGGCCCAAACCCGGCAAATTCGCAGTGTTTTAGAGGAGCAGGAAAAACTGGAAATCAGTGGTTTGAGTTCCTGACAATTTACGTCAGCATGCTTTGACGAATTGTGGGAGGTGTGAGTCTTTGTTTCTATTTCTCGCCCGCGCCCGCAGCTAACTCAGCCTGATCTTCTTCGCGCCGTCGTTCGCCGGCGTCGGTTGAGCGGCGCCGCGGCGTTGATTCAGGACCGCGCCGTTCGTCACGCATTTGGGCCGTGAGGGCGCGAATGCCATGTTTATCGAGCAGGTGGCGCAGTGAGCGTACGGAAAGATGCAAGAGCGTGGCAGCATTTGTCTGGCTGCCTCCAGATCTTTGAAGGGCTTCGAGCAAATAGGTCTTCTCTAACTGATCCAGATAGGCGGTGAGGTTCAAACCGTCGTCGGGGAAATCGAAGGCCGCGGCCACTCGATGCGGATTGTAACTGGTGATTTTTTCAGGCAGGCGTTCGGGTTGAATCGCGTCGCTGGTTTCGAGCGCTACGCCGCGTTCGATGGTATGTTCGAGCTCGCGGACGTTTCCCGGCCACGAATAGTTTTCCAGTAACCGCATCGCCCCGTTGCTTATTCCTAAGCTACGTCCGGCTTGGGCGCAGAATTTGGCAACGAAGTGGTTTGCCAGGTCGGCGACGTCTTCGAGTCGCTGTCGCAACGCTGGAAGTTCAATGGGAATGACCGAGATGCGATAAAAAAGGTCTTCGCGAAATGTCCCCTCCTTAACCATGCTCGCGAGGTCGCGATTAGTAGCGGCAATCACACGCGTATCAACCGTGGTCTCTTCCGTGGCGCCCACTGGCCGCAGTTTCCTTTCCTGCAGCACGCGCAACAGCTTCACCTGCATGGCGGGTGACATTTCACCGATCTCGTCGAGAAAGATAGTGCCGCTGTTGGCAGCTTCAAAAAGACCCTTGCGATTCGCGTTTGCTCCGGTGAATGAACCTTTCACGTATCCAAACAGTTCGGACTCAAGCAGTGTTTCGGTGAAGGCGCCGCAGTTGATGGAAACGAAAGGCCTTTCGGCGCGTGGTCCGAGGTCGTGAATCGCGCGAGCGACGAGTTCTTTTCCTGTTCCTGACTCTCCGGTAACGAGCACAGTCGCTTGAACCTGGGCCACGGTTTCGATCATCTGGAAGAGCGACTGCATGCTTGCCGAGCGTCCGATGATATTTCCGAGTTGAGCCTGGGTTCGCTGACCCTGGGCCAGGACTTTTAGGATCGCTTCCTTTTCTTTTACCAGCGAGATTTTTTCCAGGGCCCGGGCGACAACTTCTTTCAGGAGATCGTTATCGAAAGGCTTTTGGACGAAGTCGTAAGCGCCGAGCAGGAAAGCTTCACGGGCTGTCTCAACGTTTGCGAAAGCAGTCATCAGCACAACTTCCACCTGGGGCAAAAGCTCACGTGCGGCACGCAACAACTCGATGCCGCCCATGTCCGGCATCTTTACGTCGGAGATGATTAAGTCGGCAGGCTCTTCGCGCAGCATAGTCATGGCCTTGCGTCCGCTTTCTGCGACCCTTACCTCGTGACCATCACGCTGGAAGAGATGCGTCAAAAACTGACGCATGCCTAATTCGTCGTCGACTATTAGAAGGTTGGACATTTTTAAGAAGAGTCAGTTGTCGGTGGTCAGTAGTCCGTCAATAGTCAGTAGAGAATGTTGTGGATAGAACTCATTGTTTTCGGAGCTTTTTAAATGACCACTGACGACTGACCACTGACGACTGACCACTGACTACTGACGTTTCGCTGTGGGCATTTCCAAGGTAATCGTTGTTCCGCGACCCTCGCGGCTGCTCACATTAATTGTACCACCATGCTCACGAATGATTTGATAAACAATAGAGAGCCCTAGGCCCGTTCCCCCTGTTGTTGAAGAGAAGGGTTCAAACAAACGTTCGACCTGAGCCGGTGTCATTCCCCGTCCGGTATCCGCAAAGGTGATGCGCACACGGTCGTTCGCTTTGCGCCCCAGCACTGCCTTCAAGGTCCCTCCTTCAGGCATTGCCTGCAACGCATTGCGCGCGAGGTTCCAGAACACCTGTTGCAGCTGTTCAGCGTCCGCGTCGACAAGAAAGCTGCCCTCGGGAAAGTTCTCTTCAATCGATTGGTTCTCATTAATCTCAGGGCTAAAACGCAAAAGAGTAAACGTGCGTCGCAATAGCTCGCCCACCTCAACTTCTGCATGACTCGCTGAGCGGGGACGCGCGTAATTCAGGAAGTCTGTGATGATGCGATTGAGGCGATCAGATTCGCGCAGAATAATCTCCATTAGCTCCGCCTGCGAAGAATCGCCTTTCATCTCGTGACGCAACATCTGGATCGAACCCCGCATCGCCGCGAGGGGATTTCTAATCTCGTGAGCAATAGACGCAGCCATTCGCCCAATTGCCGCTAATTGATCCTGGCGTCGCGAGGTCTCTTCAAGCGCACGGATGTGGGTCAGATCCTGAAAAGCGATTACAGTTCCGGTAGTCTCGCCGGTTTCCGAAAAAAGCGGCGAGATACTAAATCCCAGTCGCAGTCGCATGCCTTCGGCAGTCAGGCAATCGGCTTCAAAACGCGGCCTGGTAGTGGTACCCAACCCAGAAGCATTAAGCGAAGCTCGTGTCTGTTCCGTCAAATCACCGAAGAAGATCGATACATCCTGTCCTCGCACGTCCAGCTCTTTGTATCCGGTAATCTCCTCGGCAGCCGCGTTAAGCGTATAAATTTGTCCCTGGAGATCGGTCGTTACTACTCCCGATCTAATAGAAGCCACAATCCTTTCGTGCAAGGCGCGCAGATTCGCCAGCGATTGGGTCGCAGCTCTTAGCCGGACATCGGATCCCGATTGATGTTCCGCGAGTCTCGCCGAGAGCAGGCCCACCACGAAGAAGGCCACGTCAAAAAGGCCCACGGTTTGAATTGCGCGCGAGAGCGAAGCTGCGTCCAAAGTTGCACCCGCCGGGTGGTTACCGAAACCGCTAAGAGCGGCGAGGGCAGCAGCTGTAAAGACTACGGCGCAACCTACCGATGTGATCACCACTTCTCGCGGCGCCAGAAAGAGGCTCGCTATCGCGATGATCACTATGTACAGAGCGGTGTAGGGGGAATTGATGACGGACGAGTTCCAAACCAGCCAGGTAACTAAAAAGATATCGACTGCGATCTGGAGTCGCACCTGAAATAAGCGGGTCCGGGGAAAGCGGTGTGCCAGTGCATAGGCCGCGGTGAGGGTGGCGACGAAGAAGAGAAAGGGCACCGTCTTAGGCCACAAGACTTCCCGGCTGGGAGTGCCGGTCCAAAAGGAAATGGCTAACAGCAGTAATGAAACTGCCAGCCGTCCAAGGATCAGCCACCAGAGCCTGCGGCCCAGGTTTGGGTTTTGTTCTGCTATCGCCTCGGAGGCCATCTCAAGCAAGCCTACCACATGGACGAAGTTGTTTTATGCGTTGCGGTTTGGTTCAGCATTTTCCATTTTCATTTTCATCTGAAACTTAAACCGCCAAGTTGCCAGGGACCGCAGAGTGCGCCAAGGGGAATAAAGCGAGCTTTTGATCTTGGTTCTTTGAACTTTGAACTTTGCATTCAGAGAGTAATTTGCAGTCAGGAAGGGTGGTTTACCCCCGCTTATCGACGGCCACGCACCTTAGCGGGGCAAGCCAGCCTTCCTGACTGCGCATCACCCTTGAATTTTAGAGGTCTGGTTAACGGCTGAGCTCATTGGGCAAAGTACCAAGAACCAAGTACTAAGCTCGTTTTTCTTTTTCGTAGCCATACGGGCAATGCCGGCAGCCCCGCTCGCAACAATATCCTCGCTTCAACAAGAACGCAGTGGTGAACACCATAAGACCGCTCTCAAGATAATAATCCACGCCTTCTTCGAGCACCCGGGGAGGCGCCTCGTCGGAATCGAAGTCATCTTTGCTTTCAGTCATGAGTCCGCTAACGGTGGCGGCGATGGAAAGATGAGAAAGAAACGACGGGCGAGATTCTTGCGCTTAATGGTCTTCTTCCGCCAACCCCGAGAGTGCCGTTCCCGACAATCGATAAACTGCCCACTCGTTCATGGGCACCGCGCTGAGTCTCTCGTAAAAGCCGATTGCTGATTTGTTCCAGTGCAGCACCGCCCACTCAATTCTGAAACAACCTTTTTGGATTGCCAGCTTCGCTAGATACCGGAGCAACTCCCGTCCAACTCCATGGCCGCGCACGTCGGGCTTAACAAACAAGTCCTCCAGATAGAGTCCCGGCAATCCGGCAAAGGTTGAATAAGTGAAATAGTAGAGAGCAAACCCTACGGGACGTGCCTCGTGATATGCAATCACACAAAAGGCCCGCGGCGATGCTCCAAAGAGATTCTCTCGCACGCGTGCTTCCGTGGCTTCCACTTGACCAGCTAGCTTCTCATATTCCGCGAGCTCGCGAATGAATTGAAGAATTAAGGTAACGTCCCGCTCGGTAGCCGGCACGATTCGCAATGGTTGAGATAAGACCAACGATTCTACTCCGTCAGAAAAGTGAACTGAGCATAACCACTCAAAGTCTGAGCGAGCAACAAAAAAGGGAGGCCGTTAAGCCTCCCTTTAAATCACTTACGAAGAACAGCTGAAGTTTTTCCCTTAGTGTGCCGCTGAAAGCTTGCCGATCAAGCTGAACAGCGGCAGGTACATCGCGATTACGATTGAACCGATGGTGATGCCGAGGAAGCCGATCAGCAAGGGCTCCATTAAAGTCAGCAGGTTCGCAATTGCAGCGTCAACTTCTTGTTCGTAAAAATCGGCAATCTTTCCGAGCATTGCATCCAAAGCGCCAGTCTGTTCGCCGATGCCCACCATCTGCGCCACCATGTGCGGAAACACTTCGGTAGCCTTCAACGGATCAACGAAGCTTTCGCCGCGCTCGACGCCGGCGCGAACCTTCAGGATCGCCTCTTCGATAATCACGTTGCCAGCCGTGCGCGCTGTAATTTCCAGCGACTGCAGAATCGGCACACCGGAAGACAGCAATGTTGAAAGCGTCCTCGAGAATCTGGCGACCGCTACCTTTCGCAGGATGTCGCCCAGGATTGGAATCTTAAGCAGCACGCGGTCGATGGTTCGCCTGCCGTTAGGTGTCTTGTAGTAGAACTTAACGGAAAGCGTAATTGCGATCAGCACAATCAAAATTGACAAACCACCCCAACCCGCCAGGAAGTCACTGATGCCCACAACAATTCGGGTCGGCAGCGGCAACTGTTCTCCAGGTCCCAATAAGCCCAGGAAGATGTTTTGGAACTGGGGAATGACAACGATCATGATCACTGCCACCGCACCAACCGCCATCAACACAACTGCGGCCGGATAGATCATCGCGGAGACCACGTCGCGTTTTAGTTTCACGATCTTTTCGATGAACGATGAGAGGCGTTGCAGGATCAGGTCGAGGATACCGCCGGTCTCACCAGCTTCCACCATGTTGGTGTAAAGCTGATCGAACACTTTCGGATGCCGCGCCATTGCGCCGGAAAGCGTTGAACCTTCTTCTACGTCCTGCCGGACTTGCAGCAGCGTTGCCTGAAAATACTTGTTCTCCTGTTGTTGGGCGAGGATCTCAAGACATTGGACTAAGGGCAAACCGGCGTCGATCATCACTGAAAATTGACGCGTGAAGATCGAGAGGACCTTTGCTTTAACTTTTTTGCGGCCACCGAGTTTGGGGATGCCTACTTCACGGCCCTTCTCCTTCACGGAGGTGAGCGTGACCTGCTCGCGGCGCAGAAGCTGGCGCAGCGCGTCACGATTGTCCGCAACGCGTTCGCCAACGACGGTCTCGTTTAGCTTGTTGCGGCCTTTGAAAACATAGGTAGGCATAGTCTAGAGCTCCGTTGTCGAGGTTTATTTGGTGATGGTGGGGCGCGCGCCCACGGGGCGAGCCTGGGCGTAGGGGCTGGGATGGTTGCCGGGGCTAGGTGCTTGATTACTGCCGTGACCAGTGTTCACGCCTGAAC
>JBPCMI010000229.1:0-5492 GCA_051002415.1 Pyrinomonadaceae bacterium | reverse complement strand
CGTGTGAACGAAGCGAGTGTGCCTGTTAAGACGAACTGTTTGTTGACGAACTGCTCATCCACCTTTTGATTTGCGGTGCGCGCGAGTGTGGTCTTCACGCCAGCCTCATTTAGCCGTTCGCAGAGCTCCGCGTTGCCGACATCGTCAAACCAATCACGAACACTTTCAGCCACCGTGAGACCAATCTCAGGAATGTCGTCTAACTCTTCCACGCTCGCTTTGCCCAGGCTTTCGAGCGAACCGAAATGACGGGCCAACAAACCCGCGGTGCGATCGCCGACATGCCGGATACCGAGGGCATAAACCAGATTTAAAAGGTCGCGAGTTTTGCTGGCTTCAATCTGCGCCAGCAGATTCGCTGCCGACTTATTCGCCATGCGTTCAAGTCCGGCAACATCATCGAGGGTGAGGCTGTAAAGATCACCAAAATCGCGGAGCATGCCTTTCTGGACTAATTGATCGACCAACGACTCGCCCAAGCCCTCAATCCTCATGGCGCGACGCGAGGCAAAGTGCAGCACCTTGCCCTTGAGCTGCGCCGGACAATCGGCGGCGATGCAGCGCGAGACAACTTCGCCTTCGACTTTGGAAATTTCGCCGCCACAAACCGGACACTTGCGCGGCATTCTGAAAGCTTTCTCTGCCCCGGTTCGCTTTGACTCGATTACTTTCAAAACTTTGGGGATGACTTCGCCGCCTTTTTCGATCAAGACCCAATCGCCAATGCGGACGCCGAGTCGTTTCACTTCGTCGGCATTGTGCAGCGTCGCGCGCGAGACAGTTGTGCCAGCGAGCAAGACCGGCTCGAGATTAGCCACGGGCGTCAATGCCCCCGTGCGACCAACCTGGACTACGATTGACAGAACCTGTGTGGTCGCTTGGCGGGCTGGGTATTTGTAAGCGGCAGCCCAGCGCGGAGCCTTCGCGGTGGTTCCAAACTCATCCTGCTGCGTAGTGGAATTCACCTTTACGACCAGCCCGTCGATTTCATAATCGAGATCGTCGCGCTGCGTTTCCATGCGGTTACAAAACTCAATCACTTCGGTGATCGACTTGCACAGGTGCCGATGCGGATTAACGCGAAATCCAGCGGCCTCCATCCAATCGAGAGCTTCCCAGTGAGTGGCAAACGGTTTCCGTTCGCCGGCGATCAAATCGTAGGCGAACATGTCGAGCCGGCGTTTAGCGACAGCCTTCGAATCGAGTTGTCGCAACGTCCCAGCCGCAGCGTTGCGCGGATTTGCGAACTTTGGTTCGCCTTGCTCTTCGCGTTCTGCGTTGGTGCGTTCAAACACGCGGCGGGGAATGAAGACTTCCCCGCGCACTTCAATTTCCGGTCCGGGTGTGGATTTTGCGCGTAACCTTAACGGCACGCTGCGAATCGTCCGCGCGTTCTGCGTTACCTCTTCGCCAATCCGTCCATCACCACGAGTTACGCCACGCGCCAAAACTTCAGCTTCGTAAAGAAGCGAAATTGAAACCCCGTCAATCTTCAGTTCCGCGACATATTCCACCGGCCGTCCTTCGGCAAGTCGCTGGCAGCGCTGATCGAAAGCAACCAGCTCTTCGATGTTGTAGGTATTTTCCAGCGAGAGCATCGGGCGGCGATGAACAACCTCGGGAAACCCCTCGGCCGGACGTCCACCCACGCGCTGTGTCGGACTATCGGGAGTAACTAGTTCGGGATGCTGTTCTTCGAGTTGCTGCAGGCGGGCCAGCAAGGCGTCGTATTCGCTGTCGGAGATTTCGGGATTGTCGTTGACGTAATACAGCTCTTCGTGATGACGAATCTCATCCCGCAACTCGAGAATTTCTTTATTGATGGTGGGCGCTTTGCGAGTTGATCTGGCGGTAGTCAAGCCACGCTCCTGATTTTTAGGTCACTGAGTGACTTCTTCCCGGGTACCAAGGTCTCTCGTGCCGCTGGTTCGTAATTTTTCAGATTTAAGCTCGCTCTTGGATTCTCCGAGACGGCTAATCACTCGCCCGATAAATTTAACGCTCAAGAGAAAATCATCGAGCCGGATGTTTTCATCGGGGCCATGCGGATTCGATCCCGCGTAGCTCACGCCAAACGATGCGACTGGAGTGGCCGGTGAAGAAACGCCGCAAACAGCGCCTACCGGACCACTGGACGGATCCATCGGGTACACAAGCGGCGCAGTGCCGTAGACTTCAAGCGCTGGTTCAATCACTGAACGAGCCACGCGCGAAGTGGCCGAAGCTTTTGCGAGGGGCGCACTGCCGAGTTCGATGATCTCGATATCCTTGAAACCGCGCAGGTCGAGATGCGCGCGGAGTAATTCCAGAATCAGAGACGGCGTCAGATCGGGAACCAGCCGGAAGTCGAGTCGCGCCATGGCCGTGCTGGGCAAGACCGTCTTTGCACCCGCATCGGTATGACCTGTTTGAATCCCGCAGATGGTACAGGTCGCTCCGAAAATATGTTCTTTGACCAGGGCCGCTCCTTTCATCGACCGTACCCAGCCACCAATTCGAAACTCTTTTTTTAGACCAACCTCATCGAGTTCGATTGCTTTCAGTGCTTCGGCATCGTCCGCGTTAATTGGCGCAAGATGCGAAGAGAATCCATCGATTGTAATCACACCCTTCGGCGAGGTTAGCGTCGCGAGCGCTTGCACCAGACGCCAGGCGGGATTAGGAACAATCGCGCCCCACTTTGAGTGCAAATCCAACCGGGCGCCATGCGCGCGCAATTCAAGAAAAGTAATGCCTTTGAAACCAAGACTGATTACGGGCCGCTCCTTGGTGTCGCGATAACCCTCGTCCCAGAGACATCCTTTAGCCACCAATAGATCACTATGTTCACTGGTGAACTTGAAAAGATTAGGACTGCCCAGCCCATCTTCGCCTTCGATGATGAACCGCAAAGAGATTGGCAGTTTTCCAAACGTCTTCTGATACGCTTCCACCGCCACTAGACGCGCCAGCAGATCGCCCTTGCTATTCGCAGCCCCACGCGCGTAAAGCTTTCCATCCAAAATCGATCCCGAGAACGGGCCAACCGTCCAATCTGTTAGATGACCCACCGGCTGTACGTCGTAATGACCATAGACCAGATAAGCCGGCCCGCTGCCACACTCGCCGTAGATGATGGGGTAACCGCTGCCCATCTTGAATAACCGTGTCCCGATTCCGACTCGCTGCATTGCCTGCTCGACCGCTTCTACCATCGCGCGCATGCCGGTACCGCGCGCGGCCACCGAAGGCATGCGACAAAGCGCTTGCAAGCGCTCGGCAAAATTCCGCGCGTGGCGGTCAACGTATCGATCGAAACGAGCTAAAGTCATGACAGTAGTGCTTAGTCAGAAAGTGGTTTGTCTCCTTCGCTTATGACAGTGCGTCCTCCAGCGATGCTGCAATCGTTTTAGGTTCGTAAAGCAGATAACGCGGGAGTTCAGCGCTGCGCTCAAATCCTGCGCAAACTAATCCGGCGCGGAACGCTTGTTGAAAATCAGCGCGAACACGAAGCTGTTCCGCTCGAGCGCGCTTTACATCCGTCTTCACGAGTGCGCTCCAGTCGGCAGGGATCTCGACAGTTGCCTTCGCGTCAGGTTGAGTTTCGAGAACGTCGCCTTGCGCGAGTTCGCTGACTCGCCTGGAACCAAGTTCCCAGTTTGCAAAGAGACGATCGCTGTCGAGGCCTTTAGCTTCTCCCTGGTCGGGATTACTACCGTAATCAGTTCCATAGAAGTTCTCGGCATACCCTCGCACTACCACGCCAAGACGATTTAGATTGAAATGAGCGTTGCGCGATTGCAGAGGATCCCAGGTCCACTTAATAAAGCGCCGCCCTTCGCTCAAGGCCCTTTCCCTCTGCGCCCATTTGAGTCGCGCGCCGATTCCCTGGTTTTGATATTCGCGGTCAATCGCCATCATGTGTGAATAGCCGACAATCTCGTCCGCGCCGCGCACAGCGATCAGGTGATGGACAAAGCCGGCGAGCCGGCCTGCTGTCGTGAACGCTCCGAGTGTCCAGCCCCCCGCCTGTTGCGACACGACCAGATGCCGGCGCGGAGAGATCTCCAAGTCAGGTAACCCAAAAACGTCTCGTTGTAGCCTAACGCAATGATCGAGTTCATCAATCGTCAGGCACTCGCGAATCGTGATCTCATCCATGCGCTAGTAGGCCTTTGTCGGCCGCGCGGGCAATTGCATCAGAATGCGCAGACCACCTTCGTCTCGATTTACTAAAGTCACACTGCCGCTCATGACTTCCAACAGACGGTGACCGATTAGTATTCCTAATTCATTGATATCCGCTTCGCCGCCGCCCGGTTTTTCTTCCGGGTCAAAGACGCGCGCCAGATCGGCGATTGGTGGACCCGAATCGTCGATTTGCAATCGCAGCAGCATTCCATCCGTGACGTCGGCGCTGAGAAAGACACATTGATCAGCAGGGCTGCGACTCAAAGCCCACGCGAGAAAATTGTAGATAATCTGACGCAACTTTCCTCGATCAGAAACTACAGTCGTGACATTGGTTCCAACTTTGCAATCAAGAGCCACCTGATGCACGTGGGCAAAGCGGGCCAGCGCCTGGCACGATTCGTTCACCGTCTCTTGTAAAGAAAACTCCTGCAGAAAGACTTCCGTTTGTCCTCCTTCAACGCGCGAGAGATCGACGAGTTGATTCAGGCTCGTTTGCAGTTGAATCCCGGAGGACTGGATCTTTCTGCAGAATCGCTGTTGGGTTTCGGTCAGCTGCTCCTGATCGAGAAGAATCTCGGTAAAGCCCAATACTGAAGTAAGTGGCGTGCGCAGCTCGTGCGACATCCGCGCCAGAAATAATGAACGATAGTGCGAGACTCGTCTTAGCTCACGATTGGCAGCCTCAAGCTCTGCCGAGCGCAATTTCAATTGTTCCACAAGATCCTGCACCAACTGCTCAGGATCCCCGGCGTTCGCAGGACGGTTAACCTCAACCCCTGGATCCTCGTTCGGTCCGCGACTGTTGGAAGTGTCACTCATGATGTGTCATGCGTGTCCGCGGCCCTGGGCAGACACCGCGACAAACGATCTTTGGCCGACTCTTTGTCTGCTCTTAATCTGAATTTTTAAGGGAACTTCAATATAGAGGCCGCTGTTGCACGTGTCAAAGCCCTGCTTCTTTTTTTTCTGATTGGTGAGCTATCATTCAATTGCCTGCGCGCAAACCTCCTGTGAGCGGGTCACGCACTTGATTCGCCCATGAATGGCCAACTAAATGAGCAGCCGCTCGTCGAACTGATTCGTGAGATTGCGTCGCAACATCGTGACGGCGTGTTGCGGCTGCGACATGACCCGGTCAAAGTCGTCATTTATTTCGAAGCCGGCGAGCTGATTTACGCTGCCGCGAACCTTCGCGAACTACGGCTCGCCGAGTACGTCCGGAAGCAAAACCTACTTCCAGAGGAAGAGCTGCAAGCGCTCGACAATAGTAAGTCGGATCTCGACCTCGCTACTGCTCTCAGCCAAAACGGCTTGGTCGA
>JBPCMI010000228.1:0-7875 GCA_051002415.1 Pyrinomonadaceae bacterium | reverse complement strand
GATGGGAGGTTACGGCTCGCTGAAATTCGCTTTCAAATTCCCAAGCCACTTTGCCTTTGCTGCGTCGATGAGTGGCGCCTTGGGCGCGGCGACGTGGACAGACAGTGAGCTCAAGAACCTTGAGTTCATTCGGCAATCGTTGCTCAAGACATTTGGTCCGCCAGGATCAAGCACGCGCGCCGCAAATGATCTGCTCAAGCTAACACGGGAAGTTTCGGCTGATGGCATTAAATCGCTGCCGATGATCTATCTGGATTGTGGCACGGAGGACATTCTCTTCCCCGGTAATCGCAGCTACGCGGATTTACTGCTGGAGCGAAAGATCCCTCATGAATTTCGCCAACTCCCGGGGATCCACAGTTGGCCATATTGGGACCAGCAAATACAGGCGATCCTGCTCCTCTCCTCCAGATATCTTACGCCGCCGAAATAGTTCCATCCGGAGATCTGTTGCTCAACTTCGCAATCAATGTCGCTCGCGACGCCGGAGGTATTCTTGTTGATAAACTGGGGCGGGCACTCCAAATTTCTAACAAAGGCGCGATCGACCTCGTCACCGAAGCGGATCTTGCTAGTGAGAAGTTGATCATCGAACGCATCCGTTCTCACTATCCGCGCCACGCTATTCTCGCTGAGGAATCAGGCGCCTCCGAAGAACAAACCGGAACCTCATCCGCTGAATGGAAATGGATTATCGATCCTCTCGACGGCACGACTAACTACGCGCACGGTTACCCCTGCTTTTGCGTTTCCATTGGCGTTGAACGAGCCGGAAAGTTGGAGTTGGGAGTTGTTTACGACCCCATGCGTAACGAAATGTTTGCTGCGGAGCGCGGGCAAGGGGCGACTTTAAACGAACGACCGATGCGAGTTTCCACGGTTGCAGAATTAAATCAGGCGATGCTTTGCACGGGCTTTCCTTACGACGTTCGCGAACGGCCTGACTTTGCTCGCGACTTTTCGAATTTCACAATGCACGCACAAGCAGTGCGGCGCGATGGGTCGGCTTCTTTGGACCTGGCATACGTTGCCTGTGGACGCTTCGATGGGTTTTGGGAGGATGGCTTAAAGCCCTGGGACATTGCCGCCGGCGTGCTTTTAATTGAAGAAGCGGGCGGCAGCGTCACTGACTTCGAGGGAGCGCCGCTCGACATCTACTCACCACGTGTACTCGCCAGCAACGGTCTGGTACATCACTCCATGATGCAGGTAATCCGCAGATAGCGGCTATAGAGCCGACTTGATGATGTCCGCAAGCTTGTCACTTTCGCGGCGAGCGCACTGGCGGGTCTCTTCACCCTCAAGCAGTGTGACGTGATGCAATTGATGGTAAATAATTTCGATCTTTCCGGTACGCGGTACGAGCCGTCCCGCGGGCCAAACGCGATTTGCTCCACGAATAGTCACCGGCAGAATGGGTACCTCCGCTTCGAGTGCGAGCCGGACCGCCCCGCCTTTGAATCGCACCATCGAACCGTTGGGTAAGCCGCGGCCTCCTTCGGGAAAAATCACGAGCGCTCCAGCCTCGCGCAGCCATTGAATTGAACGGCGAATCGCTGCCGGATCGCTGCCTTGCAAATGCAAAGGCCAGGCTCCCATCAACTTCATCATCCTTCCGGCAACCGGCCATTCGAGTGCTTCGCTCCAGGCAAGAAAGCGCAAGGAACGATGAATAGGAATCGAGATCAAAAATGGATCGAGGTAGGACTGATGGTTAGCCGCGATTAACAATCCGCCCTCAGCAGGGATGTTTTCCAGACCTTTGAGCTTCAGATTCCAAAACCCGCGACCCATCCAGCCGAAGACGGGACGAATCAAATCAAGCGTAGCTTGAGGTAGGACCGGAGACTCTACCTTCGATGCGCGTGCAGTGGTTTGGCTCGATCTCACGTTTCAATTCTGAGGGATTAAGTTGAATCTAGTGGCTTGTTTGATAAGCGTGGAATTCGTCCCACCAATCGGGGATATCTCTCTGCGTTAGGCTATCGTCGTTCCAACGCTGGCAACGTACGCATTCGAACCCGAGATAGCTGGCCGCTTCCTTCCTGGTTAGACCAATCCCTACTCGGTTATCACAGTCGGCGAATGAGCAACGACGATCAATTTCAACCAGCAGAACTTCGCGCGGAATGATGATAGGTTTTGCACTCATCGGAAATTAGAGCGGCCATTCGCGATCGATAAATTCGACATGGATACGTTTAACTCCATCTGCGCCGATACTTTGCCCGCGCACAGCGCCGTAGACAGTCAGCTGAAACTGCTTACTGGTAAGTCGAATGAAGCGACCCACGGTGATTGTTAGACTAGTAAAAACTGTGGCACCTTGCCGGCTTATATTTTCGGTCACTGTGTCTTCAGTCAAATCTGCTTCACCCTTTTCGTTCAGTGTCTCAAGCAGCATGTCTACCGCGATATTGTGCCGCGTGAAAGCGCGCTTATCGGAATTTGATAGCGGGCCGACGATCGTGTCAGGGTCTTCCGTGAGACTGCGCATCTCAGTAACCGAAGCGGCAATCTCATACCGCTTTGTCGGATCATTTTCGTAACTCTTCGGCGCCCGCTTGCCGACAAAGGCGACACCAATTTCAAAGAGGCTCGCCTTTCCACCCTGTGCCGGCAGTGATCTCATATAGCGAACCAACGCCCAGACACGATATTGATCTTCAAGGTGATCGAATACGCGGAGCTGGCGCGGCATCGGGATAGTCATGTGCACCAGGCGGCCTTTTTCAATCGGCCGCTTCAAGGTAAACCCTGCTCCAAACGGAGTCACATTTATCAGTCGCGTGATTTCGAACCACTCAAAATCCGGCGTCTCGCGACATTGCACGCGCACCGGCAGCTTTAGCTCAAGTCGTTCGCGGATACGCTTCCAGGGTCGATCTTTCTCCATCTCAGATTTCGCATTTTCCAGCGACGGCGGCGCCGCGGGAACCCCACTTGTTCAGGCCTTCAAAATTACTAAATTTGGCTCGGCTCCTTGGCTTAGAAGCTGTTGATTTTATTAGCCTTTATCTCGAATTTCACGTTTGCAAAAACCTAAGCCGAAAGGCTACAATACCTTGTCATTTAAGTCCATGCACTACCTGTCTTGCGAGCAGAACACACCCTTGAATCCGGTAATGAAATGAGCTGAGGAAAAGGCTTCATTTTTAGGGAGTCGCGAGTGGCGCTTTGTCTGGAGGCAGGTCAGATTACCCAGAGAATTTTTCGAAACTTTTGACCGGCGGATTGTACTGGAAAGGTTATTGAGATGGAAACTACTGAACGCAATCATATTGATATCGAAGACGAGATGCGGCGTTCGTATCTCGATTATGCGATGTCGGTCATCATCGGCCGCGCGCTTCCGGATGTGCGCGACGGATTAAAGCCGGTTCATCGCCGCGTGTTGTGGGCGATGCACGAGCTGGGCAACACCTACAACAAGGCATACAAGAAAAGCGCTCGTGTGGTTGGTGATGTGATTGGTAAGTATCATCCCCACGGCGACACCGCTGTTTACGACACAATCGTCCGCATGGCGCAGAATTTTTCTATGCGCTACCCGTTGATTGACGGGCAGGGAAACTTCGGCTCAGTTGATGGAGATGCAGCCGCCGCCATGCGTTACACCGAAGTGCGCATGTCAAAGATTACCAGCGAGATCTTGTCGGACATTGAGAAAGAGACAGTTGATTTTCAGCCTAACTACGACGAATCACTGAGCGAGCCTAAAGTTGTTCCGGCCCGCATTCCCAACCTTCTGATCAATGGTTCTGATGGTATTGCGGTCGGCATGGCTACGAAAATTCCGCCGCATAACCTCACCGAAATTGTTGACGCCACGATTGCCCTGCTTGCCGATTCAGAGATAACGATTAACGCCCTTACGAAGATCGTCAGCGGTCCCGACTTTCCCACCGGCGGTTTCATCTACGGGCGCGAAGAGATCAGAAAATCGTATACGGAAGGTCGCGGGATCATTCAATTGCGAGCGCGCGCCGGCATCGATCGAATCGGTCGTGGCGCGCAGGAGCGCGACGCTGTTGTCATCACCGAAATTCCTTTTCAGGTAAACAAAGCCCGCCTCATCGAGCGCATTGCCGAGCTCAGCAATGAAAAGAAATTGGAAGGAATCTCGGATCTGCGCGACGAGTCTGATCGCACCGGGATGCGTATCGTGGTTGAGCTTAAGCGCGACGCCGTGCCCCAAGTCGTCCTTAATAAGCTCTACAAGCTCACGCCGATGCAGACCTCATTCGGAGTGATCAATCTGGCAATTGTTAATGGGCAGCCGCGGGTGCTGAACCTGAAACAAATGCTGGAGTGCTTTATCGAGTTCCGGCGCGAAGTAGTGCGGCGGCGTACCGAGTACGAGTTGAAGAAGGCTCGAGCCCGCGCCCACATTCTCGAGGGACTCACAAAGGCAATCGATGCGCTGGATTTCATTGTCACCTTGATTCGCAACTCTCGTTCAGTTGACGAAGCGCGCCTGTGGCTCATGGGACAGATGGTGACGATGTCAGAGGTAAAGGTTTGGAAGGGCGCGCCGACTGACGTGGCGCTGAAGACTTATCTAGGCAAGCTGCAAAAAACGATGGAGCGTTTAGGATTCTCCGAAATTCAGGCGCAAGCGATCCTCGACCTGCAACTGCGTCGTTTGTCGGCCCTGGAGCGGCAGAAAATCACCGACGAGTATGAAGCGATAATCAAACACATCGCGGAGCTGGAAAACATCCTTTCCAATGAACCGGCTTTGCGCCGCGTAATTAAATCCGAACTGGAGGAAGTGAAAAAGGAGTTTGGGGATGCGCGCCGCACTGAAATTGTCGATGAGGGTGCCGAGTTTTCTATCGAAGACTTGATTGCCGATGAGGATGTGGCGATCACGGTGACCAACAGTGGCTACATCAAGCGCACGCCGATTACGACTTATCAAAGGCAAGGACGCGGCGGAAAAGGCCGTTTTGGTGCAGCAGCGAAGAACGAGGACTTCGTCGAACATCTGTTTATCGCCTCAACCCATGCTTACCTCATGATCTTCACCGACGATGGCATGGTCTACAAGATCAAGGTGCATGAAGTTCCCGATGCCGCTGCTTCGGCGCGCGGAAAAGCTATCGTCAATCTGATCAGCATTCCGTCTGATCGCAAGCTGGCGGGCGTGGTTCCGGTGCGCGACTTTTCCGCCGGCCGTCATGTGCTTATGGTGACGCGCAAAGGCGTGATCAAGAAAACCTCCCTCGATAACTTTCAGAACATTCGCACCAACGGCATCATCGCCATCAACGTGGACGATGGCGACGAGCTGCTCGACGTGGTTCTGACTGACGGCACCAAACGCATCTTCATCGCCACGCATAATGGATTGGCAATTCGTTTCGATGAGAAAAATGTCCGGCCCATGGGACGAGCCACTCGAGGCGTACGTGGCATCAGTTTGCGACCCGATGATTTTGTCGTCTCTGTCTGTCCGGTTTCAGCCGACGACACGGAAAAGATGTTGTCGGTTTCCGAGCAGGGTTACGGGAAGCAGACACCAATCATCACTTACCGGTTGCAGTCGCGCGGCGGCAAAGGTGTCATCAACATGAAGACGACTGAGAAAACCGGAAAAGTTGTCGCGGTGTTTCCGGTTGATGAAGACTCGGAGATTATGATCATCACGCAGCAGGCGAAGCTGATTCGCATTGAGGCAGGCCATATTCGCAAGACTGGTCGTAGCGCTCAGGGAGTTCGTTTGATCAAAACTGATGCGGGCGACAAGGTCACGAGCGCTTCACTCGTTGAGGCTGCAGCAGAAGAGGTGACAGAGGAGACGCCGACGAACTAAATCAAGCGATTGCCGATTGGCGATTGGCGATTGCCAATTAGCGCTTAGCCAAAAGAGTTTAATCGGAATCGGCAATTGCAGATTGGCAATTTAGAGCATTCGCATCTGCAATCGGCAATCGCCAATCGGCAAATCTTCATTGGGTTTCTTTAAAAATCTGTTTGCCCCCCTCGCCCTCGACCCAGACCTCACCATCGGCGAAGACTTCTTTTTTCCAGATTGGCACCGTGCGCTTCAATTCACGAATCGCCCACTCGCAGGCTTCGAAGGCCGCGCGACGATGCGGCGCTCCCACCGAAATCACCACGCTGGTATCGCCAACTTCCAGTTTGCCGGTGCGGTGAACGATTCCAATATACGCAATCTGAAATTTCTCGTGGGCCTCACGCCCAAGTCTACGTAATTCGTTAAGCGCCATTGGCGCGTAAGCTTCATAAACCAAATGTTGAGTCTGCCGTCCCTTCGTCCATTCGCGAGCGTACCCATCAAGCGTAACGGTGGCGCCACATTGCGGGAGCACCACGCGCCGCGCCACGTCGCCAACACTGATGGCCTCGGTTGTTAGCTCAAAGAAGTCGAAGGTTCCGGCCGTCGTGGCCGGGTTGATCGATCGCGCTTCACCGGAACCGCCGCTCACCGGCGGAAAGACTGCCAGCTCATCACCTGCGCGCACTTCCCGATCGGCGGTGGCGTATTCTTCATTGATCGCGAAAAGCAGCGAACGCCCGAAACGACGCAAGGACGGGAAGGTTGCAACAACTTGTTCGAAAGCGCTGGCGGCATTGGCTGGCGGCTGCAGTGAGATAGTCGCCTCGGCCTGTCCGGCCGCGTCGCGAGCGGCGCCAAAGAACAGAACCTTGACAACGATGGATTGGGAAGGAGCGCCGGACATATTTACTCTATTTCGATTTTCTTGCCGCTATGCCCGTTACCTTTGGCGATTTCGTGAACCCGGGCCCGCTCTTCGTAACCAGTCACAGTGCGTGCCAGAATGTCGCGCAATCTGCGCAAGCGTTCGGATGTTAAGCGCAGCTCTAATAGCTCCTGCTTTACATCTGTATCAACTTCCATAGCCGCCGCCACCAGAAATGAGAGCCGCTGCGGATCGGTATCTGAGATGTCCGGCAAATTCGCGCGTTCATCGTTTATCAAGCGCACCGCCCGTGCAATTCTTGTAAAGATTTGCGCAACCTCGCGCGAGCTGTCACCAAGCAACGACTCATCTTCTTCGTCGTCTTCAAAGAAGCTGACGCGAGCGACGAGGTATGGATCGCCGCGATCAACGTAATCATCCGCGCGGTATCTGACAAGTCCAACGGTAAGAATGTTCGAACGCCCGTCAGGCATTGTTTGCGTTTCGCTGATTTCGGCGACACAGCCGATGTGCCCGGGAGGCGGTCGTTCCGAGGTCGACGAGCCAGGATCGAAATAGGAAAGTCCAAACAGGCTGTTATCCTTGCGAACATCAGTCAGCATCTGCCGGTACCGTGGTTCAAAGATGTGGAGGGGTAAGGGGACGCCCGGGAATAGCACGATGGGGAGGGGAAAAAGCGGCAATTCCCGAACTTGCTTTACTCGATCCAGTTCTTCGCTCATGGGGAAAAACTCCGGCTGGTGTCGGCAACCTCGTCAAATCAAATGAAATTTGCGTTTGCGGTGTCCGCGATTATCGCAGACAGAGGAAGAGAAGTCAGTAGCAGAGTGTGAAGGAGCCAGATTCAATCGCATCGAGCGAGCGTAAAGGCGCAAGGCGGCGCATGAAGTCGAGCAGTTGTTGAGTGTCGAAAGGCTTCTCGAGTAGTTCATCAACGCCGAGGCTAAGGTATTTCTGCCTCGCCGCGGGAAGGACTTCAGCACTCATTCCCAGTATCCGGGACTTGGGAAAATGATCCTTTAGGAACTGGACGAGTCGGACACCGGTATCTTCGGAGCCAGGAGACGCGGGCATGTTTAGATCCACGACCGCCACTGTAGGTTCATAAGCGGAGGCTCGCCGCATAGCCGTCTGCAGATCGTTTACGGTAACTACGTCGTAGTTGTCGCACAAGGTCCAGAAG
>JBPCMI010000227.1:0-16635 GCA_051002415.1 Pyrinomonadaceae bacterium | reverse complement strand
GTTTTGAAACCACTGCACCTTCGAGTGCAATGACCATTCTGCAAGCGGCCAAAGAAAAGGTGGAGAACTTTAGTGTCTTTTGTAACCACATCACCATCATTCCGGCCTTGAAAGCGATGCTTGATTCTCCCGACCTGAAGCTTGACGGCTTTGTTGGGCCAGGACATGTGAGCACGGTGATTGGCACGCGTTGTTATGATTTCGTCGCGCGCGATTACGGCAAGCCGATCGTTGTCACAGGTTTCGAGCCGCTCGACATTCTGCAATCGGTTTTCATGATTGTTAAGCAAATCGTCGAGGCCCGCGCGGAAGTTGAGAACCAATATGCGCGAGTTGTAAATCGCGACGGTAATCGTCGCGCGCTGGAGGCGCTTTTTGAAGTTTTCGAACCTCGCGAATATTTCGAGTGGCGCGGCCTTGGGTCAATCCCGCACAGCGGCATGCGACTGCGAGCCCGCTATGCGGCCTTCGATGCAGAGTTGAAGTTCAGTGTTCCGGGATTGCGGATCGCGGATCCCAAAGCGTGCCAGTGTGGTGAGATTCTCAAGGGCGTAAAGAAACCCTGGGAGTGTAAAGTGTTTGGAACGGCCTGCACTCCGGAGACGCCCATCGGTTCCTGCATGGTCTCCTCAGAAGGCGCGTGTGCTGCCTATTATAATTTCGGTAGACTGTCGAAGATTGCCGAACGCTCTCAGACCGCGCCGGCCGCGTAAATATCTATGTCAAAAGTATTCAGCCCTTCACCGCTCTTTGAAAGAGTCGAGCGGGCCCGGCGGCGGAAACACAAATTTCGCGACACGCAGATCACCCTTGCTCATGGCAGCGGCGGGCGCGCCATGCATGAGTTGATAGAAGAACTCTTCCTCGACTATTTCCGCAATCCACTACTGGAGAAACTTGAAGATCAGGCTGTGTTCGACCTTGCGCTGAGTTCAATCCAGAACACGGCGAGCAATGGAAACGGGCAGGGTAAAATCAGGATGGCGTTCACAACCGACTCTTATGTTGTCGATCCGATCTTCTTCTCCGGCGGCGACATTGGCAAACTTGCAATCAACGGAACCGTCAATGACCTGGCTATGAGCGGCGCGCGGCCGCTTTACCTTTCTGCTGGTTTCATTCTCGAAGAAGGCTTTCCCATTGAGGACCTGAAAACAATTCTTGCTTCCATGCGCGATGCTGCTGCAGAAGCGAACGTCGCGGTGGTCACCGGGGATACGAAAGTGGTGCAGAAGGGAAGCGCCGACAAACTCTTCATCAATACTTCCGGGGTCGGCATCCTTGAATCTTCTTTGCACATTTCCGCAGCAGCAGCTCAGGTTGGCGACAAAGTGATTGTCAGCGGCACCATGGGCGATCACGGCACAACTATCATGATTGCGCGTGGCGAATTGGAACTGGAGACTGACATTGAGAGCGATACAGCGCCGCTGAACCTGATGGTTGAGGAGATGCTTAACGAAGCGGCGAACAGTTCAGGCGCCGGATCGATTCATTGCCTGCGCGATCCGACGCGCGGAGGCGTGGCCACCACCTTGAATGAAATCAGTATGAGCTCAAATGTTTGTATCGAAATTGATGAGGCACTGATTCCCGTGCTCGAAGAAGTGCGAGGCGCGTGCGAAATTCTCGGACTCGACCCGCTCTATGTTGCCAACGAAGGTAAATTGATCGCGATAGTGGCTCCAGAAATCGCTGACCCCCTGGTCGCTGTGATGAAACGCAACCGGTACGGCAGCGACGCCTGCATCATCGGTGAAGTAAAGCCGGAGCCTCAGGGGATCGTGGCCATGCGTACCGGTTTTGGCGGCACGCGCATCGTGGACATGCTGGTTGGAGATCAATTACCAAGAATCTGTTAGTCTTCCGCACTCGACAATCTTATGGAAGCATCTCTAACAGCAGCAGGCGTGATGGCCTTACTCGGCCTTGGCTTAATCTTCGGTCTTAAGCACGCCACCGAAGTCGACCATGTAGTCGCCGTCTCGACGATTGTCAGTGAGCATCGAAGCATTTGGCGTTCTGCGATCGTTGGTGGTTTGTGGGGCGCAGGCCACACCGCTGCACTGTTACTCGTCGGCCTGGGCTTGTTGGTTTTTCGCTTGCCCCTGCCAACATTCGTGGCAACCGGTCTGGAGTTCGGCGTTGCTTTGATGATCATTGGACTGGGCGTTTTAACAGTTGGACGCGTGCTGCGCAAACGCGCCGACGTGCACATTCATCGGCACACGCATGACGGTGACTCGCACGTTCACATTCACTTTCACGAGCAGGGCACTCAGCACGGAAGTCCGGCTCCTGCAATAGTGCCACACTCGCACCAAATCTCTCGTCTCGGTCTTAAACCGCTGCTTGTGGGAGCGATGCACGGGCTCGCCGGCTCTGCGGGTCTGACTCTGCTGGTGTTAACTCAGATCAAGTCGGTGGGCTTGGGTATGCTCTATCTTGGCGTCTTTGGTTTAGGTTCGACACTCGGCATGCTCTTGATGTCCAGCTTGATTGGATTACCCTTCGTCTTTAGTGGAAAACGCTTCAGCAATATCAACCATGGGCTGCAAGCTGTGGCTGGCTGCGTTAGCATCGCTTTCGGATTGTGGTACGCCTACCAGATAAGCATAGGTTGAATCCCTTCGTAAAATTCTAACCAGAAAAAACGAGCTTTGAACTTGGTTCTTTGAACTTTGAGCTTAGCCCTTTGTGCGTAGTTCTTTGCCGTTTTGGTCCAGTAACTCAGCCTTTATCATCCGCTCAAATTTATCAGCGAACAAAGTTCAAAGAACCAAGTTCAAAGCTCGTCTTATTCCTGGCCTTGGCGGTTACAGTTTGATTTGGCACACTTCAATTTTTCATATGGAGAATGCCTGTGCCAGCCAAACCAAAGACAATTGACCAGTATCTTGCCGCCCTACCCGATCGCCAGCGCGTCCCGTTGGAGAAGTTACGCAAGACAATCAAGTCAGTAGCGCCAGAGGCCGAAGAGAGCATCAGCTACGGACTAGCTGCATTTCGGCAAAGCGGCATGCTCGTCGGTTTTGGGGCGTCAAAGAACCACTTGGGCTTTTATTTGATGTCTGCCTCGATTCTGAAATCCTTTGCGGATGAACTTAAGAACTATGACCTGAGCAAGGGCACTATTCGCTTTCAGCCGGAGAAGCCTCTGCCCGTTGCCCTTGTGCGGAAGCTGGTAATAGCGCGGCTTGCCGAGAACGAAGGCGGCTCAAAAAGAAAAGCGAGCGCGCCCAAGACTAAAAAAGCGGCGAGCAAGAAAGTCAGCAAGGCGAAAGCAGCGAAGGAAACAACGGGTGGGTCGGAGGCTGATGTCGAGGCGGTCGTCAACAAATTGCGGCGTTTAGGGAGCAAAAGCGCGCGTGACGGCTTGGCACGTTACGCTATTCCGGCGGACAACGCTTTGGGCATTGCAGTCGGGACATTACACAAACTGGCTAGGGAGCTCGGCCGTGATCACGAGCTTGCCGCTGGGCTTTGGAAGGCTGGTTATCTCGAGGCGCGCATGCTGGCGACTTTTGTAGACGAACCTGCGCGCGTCACGCCCGGCCAAATGGATCGCTGGTGCCGCGACTTCGATAGTTGGGCCATTTGCGACACTGTCTGCTTTCATCTTTTCGATCGCACGCCCTACGCGTATGACAAGGTCGAGCAATGGGCCGGCCGTCCCGAAGAGTTCATTAAGCGCGGAGCCTTCGCTTTGCTTGCCTCTCTCGCCCTGCATGACAAGGCTGCCGATGATGAATCGTTTCTGCGCTATCTACCGCTGATCGAGAAGGCTGCTCCCGACGATCGAAATTTCGTTAAGAAGGGCGTCAGTTGGGCACTCCGCGGGATCGGAAAACGGCAGACTGTAAGAGAGGCTTGTATTTATGTGGCTGCTCGGCTGGTTAAATCGCCTGAACCGGCGGCGCGTTGGATTGGCAAAGATGCGTTGCGAGACTTAACGAAGAAGAAGCGCTGAACTCTACGCAATTACCGCCAAAGGCGCAAAGAAACGCCGAGTCGCGAGGAGAGCGAGCTTTGAACTTGGTGCTTCGAACTTGTTCCCTGATGAAATTTGAGCGGCTGATCGTGCTGCTGAAGCTGCTGCAGCCAAGTACCAAGCACAAAGTACTAAATTCGTTTTGTTTTTTTGGCGACCTTGGCGTCTTTTTGGCGTCTTGGCGGTGATAGGATGCTGGAAATGGATCCACGCTATGACACGTGCCTAATGAATCGCAGTGAGCGGACTATCAAATAACCCAACTGATATGGAAAGCGCGGCAGCCGGTTAAAAGATCCACCTACCCCAACCGTGCCTATGATTGGCGTTGGCCAACGTGCGGCTAATGCCTGCACCAGCCCACGCGGATGGTGTGCATAAAAGTCCATCGGCGCACGTTGGGTGAAATGACTTGAAAAGGATCGCCCCCAGGCTTTCAATACAGTTCTGACAATCCAGGGTGGTTGGTCTTCCTTGAGTGGAAATGGAATCTCACCCAACTCGGCGCCGAGTAGTTCGCGCGCCAGTCCAATTACGCAGCCAATCCAGTCAGCGTGCTTCTGAGTTTTCCCCAGACATGTACTCCAATCAAAGTCCGCCGAGCGCGATTCGAGCGCAACGGCAATGTCGCAAAGTCCAATGGGCCGTTCGATGCCATGACGCAGCAGGTGGAAACATAAGACGCGCAGATGATCCTCGGGGGCGAGAACTCTTACTGACGCTTCATCAAGTGGCAGCACCTGGGAGCGGGAAAAGAGTTCGTCCCAATCGTGGTAATCGAGTAATGCGGTGCCCTTGTGCAAGTCCACAGGATAGCGATCGCCCGCGTCGCGCAGTACCTTTCCCGCTTTTAGGTAATCTCCAGGGTGCACACAGAGATCGATGTCTCCGTAAGGCCGCAATCCGTTTTCCGGATACAAACGCGCGATGGCCCAACCCTTGACGAGCAACGGCTCGATAGCTGCTGAGCGAAAAAGTTTGAGCACTTGCTTGATGTTGCTTTCGTGGACCGCCGCTTGAATCGCATGAAGGCGATAAGCCTGTTGCAATTCGCCGGCGTCAGTAGTTAATGCCAGAGGAGAATTGAGCAGGCGGCGCCAAGCCAACGCCCCTGCTCCTGATTCAAGGAGCAAGGGCGTGATATTGAGTAGCTCAGTCGCCGAGAGACTAGGTTCGTTAGGTTGTTGGCGCCAGGAGCCCGCGAGCAACGCGGCCACAAGTTCTCCGCACGAGGTAGCGCTCTCCTTCAGGGCCATTGGCTAGCTATTGGCACTTGCAGGGATTTCCCACACCAACGGCGCCGAACGGCTGGCAGGTTTGTCCGCCGCTGCCGCCAGTGCACGGAGTCCCGCCGCAATTTGGTTGCGCCAGCGCGTTGCAGACCGAAGGGTTGATGGCTGATTGGGCATTTGCAGTAGTTGGCGCGACGATCGAGACAATTACGGGAAGTGCGAAAGCTGCCGCCGCACCGATGCGCATCATATCGCGCCGCGAGATTCGTGGCATTCCCGCCGGTCGCGTTACTTTCTCGTCAAGCAGGTAGAACTTGCTCAATTGATCCAGAGCGAGCCAGACAGTCTGCTCGTCAGATGGAACCTTAAACTCCTTACTCATTGCCTGGGCTACTTCTGAGACCGTCCTGCGTCCGTTGCACTGCTTCCAGACAAACGCAGCGCTTTGGTTAAGCGAGTGAGCTCTGTCTCGCTCCAGATCATAAACCAGCACTTCCTCATTCAGACCCTTGACCACCAGGCCTGCTTTGCGCGCGCGCGGTACTATCTGTTCTTTGGCTTGTTTCATTAACTCTCCCCTGAGTTTATCGGACTAGAAAAAAATCATTGAGCGGCGGATATTATCACACTCCTTTGGATAGCGACTCCAAAATGAATTCCGCAGTCTCTTTTGCTTCTCCTCTGCGCCCCTTGAAAATCCTCGCATTTGTGACCGCTTGTTGAATACTGGTAAGCGATTCCTCAGGACGTGTGCGGGCCGGCACCGTGTTTGCCAAAACTTCCAGCGCACCCTGGCCTGCTGAAAGTTGACGGGGTCGCCAGCGCGCGCCCGTTTGAAACTGGCTGACGACGATCATGCCTACTGGGAGCGGCTTGACGCCGACTTTGCCCCCCAGCGATTCTGCCCGCACCTTGGTTTGCTCGCTGCCGCCGGGAACGCGCATTCCCAGTAGTCGTGGATAAGGGTGCACTCGGCCATGCTCGTCGAGCACCGCATATTCATCTGAATAATAGGTCGCACCCGCACGCACAAGTTCGGTGGTGAGGGTCGTCTTGCCGCTCATGCTACGTCCCGGGATCACGATGGCTTGTCCTTTCCATTCGACTACGCCGGCGTGCACGAAGATTCTGCGTCGCGCCAGAATTCCTACGTATAGCTGTACATCGGATTCGAAAGCGCCAAGGACTGTGTCGGCATCGAGTGCGCGCGCAGCCCTGATTCCACCCGCGTAAAGCAGATTGAATCTTCGCACATTTGAACGCGGGCTCGGGTTGCCCATAAACAGTGAATACATGTTCACGACTACAGGAGATGCCGCCGGCTTCCAACCAGGAGGAAGGCGGTCGATCATCGACTGCAAATACTTTGGCTCATTAACTCGCAGACCGATACGGACGCCGTAAGAGTTAATTGCTATACCAGCCGCCCACCCGAGGCGGTCAATTTTTTCCGTTCAAGTCGAAGAATATCTGTAACGAGGTAACTCGGACATACTTACGCAAACCCCTTTCTAACACCACGATTCTTTTGCTAAAAACTGAAACCGATTTTTAAGACGGAAGGAACGTCCCCGACTTTTTAATTTCCACTATTCGCGCTGTGAGATTTGCCAGGGTCGTTGGCGTTATCTGTCGCGTAATAGTCTGAATAGTAGCCGGCGTAATATTCATCCGCTTCGAGATCAGAATAATTGATTACTACTCCATAAATACGCGCGCCTACTTGAATGAGACGTTGTTTGACCCGGCGCGCTACCGTGCGTGAGCTGCGCCCGCTGTCAACTACGATTACGACGCCATCAACGAGGGTGGAAAGCAGCGCCGCGTCGGCGAAAGCGCTGGCTGGGGGCGAGTCGAGAATAACATGCGTAAATCTATCGCTGACGATGTTGAGGAGGTTCGCCATTTCGTCAGAGCCGAGGAAATCCGCCGGGTTGGCTGGCATCGGTCCGGCGGTCATAATCTTTAGCTTGGGAACCTCTTCGTAAGTTTGTAGCAATTCGTCGATATTGCTTTCCTGCCCACACAGGAAGTTGGTGACTCCCGCGCCATTGGGAATCGTAAAATGATCGTGAACGCGAGGGCGTCGCAGATCGCAGTCTATCAACAGGACGTCTGCGCCCGATTGCGCGAGCGTGATCGCCGCATTAATCGCGGTGGTCGTTTTGCCATCCCCTGATTGGCCGGAAGTAATCAGGATTCTCTTGGGCGCGGCGCCAACCGCGCAAAAGCGCAACGAGGTTCGCAGCTGGCGGTAGGCCTCTGCCGTGGGCGACCTCATCTCTCGCGTTAACTCCAGCGCACTTCCGCCACCGTTGCTGATCTGCTTCACATTGTGCCGCCAGCGGGTCAGTGTTCGGCGTCGCGATCCGGGAATCATCGCGAGCGTGTGTAGCTGCAGATGAACGGCAACGTCGTCGGCAGACTTAATCGTGTTGTCCATGTAATCAAGAAGAAACGCGAGACCAACACCGAAAGACAGCGAGAGCAGAAATGCAATAAAAGTCTTGCCTAGTCGGCCCTGGGGCAAAGGAGCATCGGGATGAGATGCCGGGGAAGCGACGGTGATGCTGTTAGCTCTGCCATTAGCGGCGATCTCCATTTCTTTCTGATGTTGAAAGAGCGTGTTGTAGAGCTGCTTGTTTGTCTCGAGCTGCTGATTGAGGCTGCTCAACATGATCTCGGACTGGCTCTGCTCGTTCGCTGCGCCGCGCTCCTGCGAGTAAACCTGCTGTAGTTTCTTTTCGCTCTCAAGTGCGGAATCGTAACGCGCTTTCAGTGTGGACACCGCCTCGGCAGCGCTCTTGTCCAAGTCTCCCTTCAGGCTCTTGATCTGCGCATCGATCTTTTTTACTTCCGGCCACTCGGCGGTATAGGTGACCATCAGTTCGGCGCGGCGTCGCTCTAAATCGTTCAGAGTCTTACGCGCCTCTTTTATTTCTTTGTCTTCATGAACCTCGGGAATTGACCAGACGTCCTTCGCTTTTTGTGCGCCTTCGTAAGCGGCCTGCAGATTCTTGCGCTCGTGTTCTTTGGCCAATAATTGTCCGCTTAAAGTTCCCAAGCGTTCGACCGTAAGATTTTGACCTTTAGCCTGGCCGAGCGGCAGGTCGTGGTTCTTCAAATAGTTAATGCGCTGCTCTTCAAGTTGCCGAATGGAAAGCTGTAGCGAAGCGATCTCTCTGGCCAGCTTGTCTGACGCGTTCAGGGAGCCGGCTGTCTCACGCTTCACATCGTTCTTAATGAAGACATAAGCCACGGCGTCCGCAACCTTCATCGCGATGTCCGGATCAAGGTGTCTGAAGCTGATGGCAACGAGGTTCGATTCCTCGACAGGACTGATTGCCAGATTCGAGCTGAGAGCGGCAACATACGGGGCCAGCTGTTTTTGTTCTTCTACAGTGAAGGTGTCGGGATTGCTTTCTACTGAAGGAAGCGTCTCTGGTTGCGTCGCCGCGTTAGTAGCCGATCCGCTTGGTTGCGTTGCCGGTGCGGCGCCTCGGCCGCTTAGCCGGCGCAGGGCTGCGACCACTCCACGCTCCTTTGGTTCTGTCAGGAACGAGCGGTTGTGTGGCAGATCAAGCATCGCCGCGACCTGGTACATCAGATGGGGATTCCTCAACGACTGAATCTGAGTGTTCCAGTATTCGGGACTGCGAAACGTATAGAAGACTTCCTTGGTCTGCAGGAAATTGTTGGTCTGCTGCTCGATCCGGATCACCGTTGTCGCTTCATAAATGGGCGGTTGTTGCGCGAGATAGAGCGCCGCCATGGTGGTGGAAACGAGTATGAGGGTAAGGATCAGCCACTTACGTTTGAGAACAACGGAAAGGTAGTCAAGCAGCTCTCGAGGCCGCTGATACGGTTTGGCGTAATCTTCCTCGTACTTGTTTTCGAGCAGACGCGCGGGCTGAAGTTTGTTAGACGTAGATGATGGCAGTAAGGGCGTATGTCCTTGAAGCATAAAAACAAACCTATTGAGATAACCGCTGCGAGAACGTAAGTCTGGGCCTAGCAAACAGAATCGCTGGCTGGCGGCACAGTTTAACTATAGCAAAAGATAACTGCAACGGAAGGTTTAATCAGGTACCGAGGTTTTTTTAACGCTAGTGACCATCTGTTGTCCTCCAATAGGGTATTTCAAAATCTCCCAATGGCGTTCTACCTCAGGGGCCGGCCTTAATGTAGGGGCGGTACTCCGTGGCCGCCACCAAGAGCTGGTTAAGAAAATGGCTCGGCACAGAAAGCTATTATCAGTCGTCGGCTTCACCGACTTAAAAGCTCACTCTTTTGGTCAAAGCCAAGAAACGTGTAATAAAAGTGGGCTGAGGAGCCCTGCTTTTCTACTTGGGGGCTTTAAGTCGCTTTTGCTGGAGGTTGCTGCGATAGCTCTGCTCGAGGTATTCGGCGCCTTCCACCGTCAAAAGCAGACGTGAATGGTCATCGCTCGCCACAAACCTCTTCTGCTGGAGATACCAGTGAGTGAACTCGAGGTGTTCCCGCGGCATGCCCGTCAGTTTTTCAAACTCCCTAAAATAGATCCCTGGGTTTGCCGGATCTAAACGCCTTTTGGTGTACAGAGCTTCGAGCACGGTAAGCCGCATCACCTGCTCCATCTCGAAGTCGTTCTCAGACTGCTCGCCGCTGGACACGAGTCGCCAGCGATCCTTCCGCCGCTGGTGGTGCTGGATGTCATAACGCGCCCGCTGCTCCGGATCTTTCAGCACCGTGTAGGCTTCAAGGAGCGTGCGAAAGCGGTCCTCGTCGCCGGTCTGCTGATTGTCGGGATGAAACCGCTGCGCCAATAAGCGGTAGACGCGATCGATTGTCTCCTGCTCGGCGTTCGTGTTGACTTGCAGCACTTCGTAGTAATCAACGGGCCCTTCATCTGGCTTCGTAGTGGACATCGTCAGATGCTAACTAGACGAATCTCAGGCGTCAACACATTACGTTGGCGGTTGCCGATTGCCGATTGCCGATTCGCTTCTTTGTGACGGCGAATTGGCAATCGAAAACGCCAATGGGCATTCTCAGGAGGTTAGTCGCACTTAACTTGAAAACAAAAGCGGACAGCCTATATAAAGACCGCCCGCCATCGCTTGCAAACTAATGTAGAAATCTGGTGAGCCGTGGAGGGCTCGAACCTCCGACCCGCTGATTAAGAGTGCGGTCACAGGTACTCCAGCAGGTTATGGCTCTTACGATTTATTAGCATTTGTTACGGGTTGCAGCCGCCAGCAAGTCTATCTGTTAATACCTATTAATGCCTCTTTGTCGGTATTCTGGTCACAAGTTGGTCACAAAGTAATTCGTCGTCTGGTCCTCACCCTACCGTGTTTAGCACATAGATGAGCAGGGCGCGTCATATCGAAGCGACAACATAAAGGATAACCAAAACGCCAGGCCGACTGAGTTCGCGCTATCTTATGCTCAAAGCATTCCGCCCACATCGTTGCCTTGCTTGAAAGATCTGTTTTGCAACGGTTGTCGGGTGAGATTGTTTCCTCGACAATCGAGTCTGGCCAAATCTGGTTCATCAGATCATTCTTCTCAAGCCATGGTTCCGCACGAGAGTGAGAAGAATGTCAAAGACCTTTGGTCTTAGAGGTATAAGTCCCTTTTCACAAAACAGCAGCCGTTTTGGAACATCTAGACGATAGGGCTTGAATTCGTCGAATCGCTCAACTAGCCGCTCATAGCCCTACCACCTTTTTTTAGAAATTTTCACCTATTATCTAAGGACATTCCAAGTTAATCCATTCAATAATTCTGGATAGAGCTTAGAGAAGTCTCCTGACGAAATCGAAGCCTATCCTATCAGCCAAAGTTGTGTTGATAAAGGTGAACTGCGATTAATGCCCCTCGTTAATCAATCGTTCATTGATCCGGTTGTTTAGTAAATTTTGACTCGAATTTCAGGAGGTCGAATCCAAGTACAGTTGTCTAGCGCTCCTGCCTCGAGAGGAGATCTGGGCAATGTCCTTTGTGATAACCGCCAAAATATCGATCTCGTTGATATTGCTGTTCGCTTGAAACCAAAATCGTGCGGCCGACTTCTAGCCACCGGACTCAAACATAAGGAGATTCCAGGATGAAGCAATCAAGTTCAAAAGTGGTCGGAGCTTTTCTTTGTTTCTTAACCCGGCATGATTGAAGTTTGGCGAGTTGCCTTCTGCGGATGTTGCCACTACAGCTCCGTGAGAATGAACTGGCGCATGCGAGAGCTTACACGGTGGCAGACTCAATGGCAGATCGCAAAATTGTATTCGCTCTTTGGCTCAGTGAGAGATGAGGGCGTTGAGTCCATAAGGGTTTTAGCTTCAGGTGCACTAACGGCTCCGACAGACAATCACGCGACTGCTGATAGGCCGTCGACGCTTTTGCCAGTTCAATCGGTTTAATTTCAAAATGGGAGTGATCCGAATGCACAGAATTTCCATTGTATTAATTGCAGCCCTCACGGCTGTCGGCTTCTCGCAGCAGTCAGGCTCGAAGAGGGTGGCCGACGCGGCGAAACCTAAATCATCAATTGCGAGGGAGCTGCCGTTTCCAGCCGGTCAAGCGAAGGACTCTAAAGGAGAAAAAAGTAAGCAACAGGTCCTGGGCGTGATTAGGGCGCTGGCGGAGGCCGGAATGAAGCGTGACGTGGCAACCATCGAGCGCTTTCACTCTGATGATTTTTTCCACACCAACGCAGACGGCAGCATGATGACCAAATCAGAAGTGTTGGAATCTTACAAAGCCACCTCAACGGTGAGGATTGAGTCTGATGAGGTGGATGAGGAAAAAGCGCAATTACTAGGCAACGTCGCAGTTGTGAGCTGTCGAGTTACTTTGAAAGGTCGTACAGCCGATGGCCGTCCTTTTACAACTCCGTTTCGCGTCACTTATGTTTTGAGAAAGCGAGGCGACAATTGGAAATTAACAGCCTCCCATGCGTCGGTGATGCGGTAATGACTATCGCAAACCCACTTACCAACCTTCTAGGTGCCTATTCAAGGCCACCCGGGGAGCAAGATTGATTGTCACGATAAAGGACGTCAGAGAATTCGTTGCAGCAACTAATCAGACATAAGCTGCGCGCCCAAAGGTAGATGAAGGAGGCATCAAATGAGACGATCGATCTAGTTTGTGCATTCGTCGGGACGATTCAGGCCCTTGCAATCGCTCAAACTGCTGACACGAAGAAACGTGAGACTTCAAGCGTCGAGCAAGAAATACTCAGGCTGGAAGTGGTAGGCCGAGAGGCAACATTGAAAAACGATGCAGTGGTGCTGATCAGCTGTTAGCGGAAAGTTGGATGAAGACAAATGCGGTCGGAACGGTCACGACCAAGGCTCAGCTTATGGAGATTCTCAAAACCAGCCCATTCAAAATCAAGTCTATTGAAAATGACGGTGTGAAAATCCGTATCTACGGCAATGCGGTGGTGGTCACCGGCCGGTCTAAAAGTGCTCGTTTTGGTCGAGATAATGCCCTTGTATCGGGGAGGTCCGCTTTACGCGGGTTTATGCAAAGCGCCAAGGCCGATGGCAAGTTGTGGCGGCTCAATCGCCCCCCAATACTCAGCCATGAACTCTTGACGGCTTGACCTAGCACTAATTGGTGAGGCTTAGCGAAACTCGCTCGCGAGCAGGCCCACGCCATCACTCCTAATGAAATTCGGTCAGTTAATCAGCCCATGCAAAGCGCACAGAGTAAGACTGCGCCTGGCTGCGAAAGCAGCACTGACGGAACGTCGCAGAGGAAGACGGGAACGTTGCTAATAGTTGACGCCGACACCATTATGCGGCGCTTGATGCGTGAGGTTCTCGAGAGCGAAGGCTATCAGGTTCTCGAAGCACGGGACGCGCTCGACGCATTATTGATCGGCAAGTCTGCTCGAGAGCACGTGAACCTTTTGCTCACGAGCGTGGCATTAGCTCACATGACCGGACTCGACCTGTTCAAGCAGTTATTGTCTGTGCAGCCGGGAATGAAGGTGCTCTTTATCTCCGGCCATTTATTCACCGACCTGCTTAGGCGCGGCCTCGTAACGCAGGAATCCGAGTTTTTGGCTAAACCTTTCCCGTTGGAACGGCTGCTTGAAAAGGTTCGCCGGATGTTCAACGAGGCCCCATAGTTACGAGATTAAGGTAGCGCGACAAATAATCAATGAGTGCATCCGTTGTTCGAAGCAACAGCTTAAGCATGGCCGTGAGAGCCGCCATCTTTCTAATATCAAGTTCAAGCTGCTTTGGTACACCCGTGATGTCGACTGCGCACATGAGATGTCAACACGCGGTGAAATTCACCGCATCGAAAGCTGTGGACCGTTTGGCCGGACGAGTCGGCCAGACGAAGGCTCCTTACGCATATGCGGACCCTCTCACCGAGCCGCGCGTCTTCGCCCAAGGGGTCATCTCGACAGCGGATGATGAATTCAACGTCGCCTTCACTCCCGATGGGAAGACTCTGTATTTCACCAAGAGCGTTGTCGCCTCATACCTTTACGTGATCTGTGTCTCTCACTTCAGGAACGGAAAGTGGAGAATCCGGAAGTCGTACCCTTCTCGGGCCTCTACAGCGACTTTGACCCCTTCGTCACACCTGACGGTTCGAAGCTCTTCTTCGTCTCGGACCGGCCAGTGGCGAATGGGCGGCGGGGAAACGCTGACATCTGGGTCATGAACAAGACTGCAGCTGGTTGGGGCGAGCCGCGGAACCTGGGGGCACCCCATTAACACCGAGCCCATTGACGGTACCCGACCACCTCTGCCGACGGAAACTCTCTACTTTTGCTCCGGAAGGCCGGGCGGGAAGGGTTCGTTTGACATCTATCGGTCGCGGTTGATCGGTGGAAGATATGCAGAACCAGAAAGCCTTAGCGACGCGGTTAACTCAGAATATGACGAGACTGAATCTTACATAGCGCTCGACGAGAGCTTCATGATTTTTATCTCTATCCGCCCGGTAGCTACGGACACTTCGACCTTTATATCAGCCACAACAGAGCCGGCAGTTGGACAAAGGCCGAATCTAGGACGAAAGGTTAACAGTGAGGGCTACGATCTTAACCCAATGGTCTCGCCTGATGGGAAATACTTTTTCTTCGCCAGCGACCGGCGGGTTTGCGACCGCTCCGCTGTTGAAACGTCTGACGCATACGCAATGTTATGGGCCTTCGCAGTCTGCGTAATGGGCTCATGAACATCTACCAAGTGAAACTTGACGCTGTCAGAAATCCACAGCAACGAGCAGTAGGCTCGTCGGGAAAACCCGACTTGTGGCCCTAAAAAACAAAACGCGTGATTTGATCATGAAGGTAAGACTCCGGTGCTGTGCAGTGTTCGCTTTGACGGTCGTTATGACTTGCGGTGCCGTCTGCCCAAACATTCCCTTGAATGCCGCGGCGCTATCGCCGTCGCAGGTGCGGTTGCGTAAGGCTGACGCACTCGATGAAGCAACGATTTTTGGTGACGGAGTTATTTCGACCGAACTCTGTGAAGGTAATGCGGCATTCACGCCTGATGGTAATACTCTGTACTTCACAAAAAGGACCGTCGGCTACAACGCTTATCTGTGGGCAATCTGTGTCTCTCGATTTGTCGACGGACGTTGGGGCAAACCGGAGATCACTGACCCGTTCATCACGTCCGACGGCTCGAAACTCTACTTCGCCTCGGACCGACCGGCTGGCGATCGACCGCGGGGGGGACTTCGACATTTGGGTAATGGAGAAGGAGGTGCGCTGGGGTGTGCCCAGAAACCTGGGACTTCCGGTTAACACCTCCGCCGGGGAATACCACCCATCGCTCGCGAAGAATGGAACGCTTTACTTTTCGTCGGATCGCCCGGGAGGGAAGGGACGATCAGACATTTATCGCGCCCGACTAGTCAACGGGGCAATATGTCGAGCCTGAAAATCTTGGTGATGCCGTTAACACCAGTTTTCCTGACCTCCAACCCCAGGTCTCTTACGACGAAAGCTTCCTTATCTTTGTTTCAGCCGGTAGAGCTGATGAGACTCTTGCAAAAGGGTTTCACTACCCGAGGGGCGACCTGTACATCAGCAGGAACAGTCCGGCAGGTTGGATGACCGCCGCGAATCTCGGGCCCAAGGTCAATACATCGGCGGCGGAGTCACGCCCCAGCCTTTCGCCAGACGGCAAATATCTGTTCTTCACTACTGAACGCGGCTTCGCCACCCCGCACTTACAAAAGCGGCTGACATACAAAGAACCGTCACGCGTTATCCGAAGCATCTAAACGGTCTGGGCAACATCTATCAGAGCAAAATCAGAGCGCTCGGCATTGGCGGTGAATAAGCATCTTGGAAAGTAAGCTAAATTTACATAATTTGAGCCGGAGCTAAGGACATTTGAGGGCCTGTTAAATGATTATTAATGGCGCATCAGGCACAGATCTGTCACGAGCAGTTTCATTTAGCCAAAAGGCCACACGTACTGCGCGTTGCGGAATGTGACGAACCCAATCTCCAAACATTCGGAGGGACAATGAAAATATTGATTCGCGCTACGACATTTCTGACTCTCATCCTCATGCCGATGCCGGCCGTCAGCCAAGGAAATGAAGGCGCGGTAAGCAACGGCCGTATCATTGAAAAGACCGCCTTTGCGCTGCCATCGTTTGAGCAAATACCAGACAGGTTCAACCGTCTTTATCCGCGGGAGGCTGTAGAGAGAATGCGCGGGAACGCCGAGCTCGAGCTGCTCAAGATCAAGTATATGAGCGACGGGCTGAAGGTCTCAGGCTTCATTTATGGGCCGAAGGATACGGCCGGCAAGCGACTCCCGGCGGTCATCTACAACCGCGGCGGCGTCGGCGAGGACACGATCATCAGCACCCAAAATTTCATCAACCTTTATGAGATGCACCGCTACGCCTCTGAGGGCTTCGTTGTACTCGCGTCGCAGTACCGCGGCTACGACGGCGGCGAGGGCAAGGACGAAGTGGGCGGAGCAGACACGAATGACGTGTTGAACCTAATTCAACTGGCCCGCCGGCTCGGCTACGTGGATATGGATCGCATCTTTATGTTTGGCGTCTCGCGAGGGGCCATTATGACGCTTCAGGCCATTCGCTTAGGCGCACCCATCCGCGCCGCCGTCGTCGTGGGAGCGCCGACGGACATGGTCCTTAGCCGGCAGGAGAATCCCGGCATCCGCGACCTTTCCCGGACACACTGGCCTGGGCCGGATTCGCGCTTGGAAGAACATCTCGAGACACGCTCCCCCGTCCGCTGGGCCGACCGCCTCACGGTCCCCGTGCTCATCTTCCACGGTGGCGCTGACCCGGCCGTATCTACTCGACATTCGCTAGAGCTCGCGCAGAGGATGGACGCGGCCGCCAATCTCTACGAGCTAATCGTTTACGCGAAGGACGACCACTTCGTCACTCAGAACTCAGAGG
>JBPCMI010000226.1:0-11391 GCA_051002415.1 Pyrinomonadaceae bacterium | reverse complement strand
CGGTACTTCTCACCCGTTAGCCATTCTTTGTCTCGCGGCTTCATAAAGTATTACAGCCGCGGCGACTCCGACATTCAGACTCTCGACTGAGCCCTGCATCGGAATCTTTACTTTAGCGCCGGCCATTTCAACTTGTTCCGTGGCAAGTCCCGTCGATTCAGATCCTAAGATTAGGGCGGACGGCCCATGCCAATCGATCTCGGTATGCAGTTTCATGGCTTTTACGTCCGTGCAGACAGTTTTGATCTGTTGCTCAGCACACCAGGCAACGGCTTCCCGATAGCTGGCCCCATTCCAGATCGGCAAACGAAACGCCGAACCCATCGCGCCGCGGAGGGCCTTTGGCGAAAAGGGATCGGATGAGTCTCCGGTGGTGATTACGCCTGTCGCGCCGGCCGCCTCGGCGCTGCGAATAATTGCGCCGACGTTTACCGGGTTGTTAATGCCATCCATGATTACGATCAGATGCGGGCGAGGTTTTTCCGCCGCCAGTCGTTCTTTTCCCGAAACTGGCCGCCTGGCCAGCACGATCATTCCTTGCGGCGTCTTGGTGTAAGACACCATCGCCAGCAGGGATTCACTAACTTCACCCATCCGCTCGCACGCTTTACCTAACTCGGTAAGTAAGGCCGCGGCTCTTTCTTTTTTTGCGATCTCATTCGAGTAGATAACGGCTTGAATCTCCAGTCCCGAGCTAAGCGCTTCTTCGCATAGCCTTAGGCCTTCGACAAAGATCAGGGTCTCGTCTTTGCCGTCACGAACGGCGCGCGCCTGGCGGAGCAGGGAATTGTCGCGAGACGTAATCGTAATTGCCGATTGGTTGGATTTGCTCATTGAGTCATTGAATCTTCGGTGATTGAGTCATCGGGTCATTGAGTGATTGAGTCATCGGTCATTGAGTCATTGAAGTGATTGTCCATTTGGCAATTGGCAATCGCCAATCGGCAATGTGATCTTGGCCCAGATCGGCCAGTGGTCCGAAACGTTAAGCGGTCGTGCGACGCCGAATCTCCTTATCTCGACACCTCTGGTAAAGATCCAATCTGCGTGCAGTCTCAAACCAAAGCCGCGCCACGTTGGCGTGCCCGTGCGAAATGGAGTTGTGAATCCCTGCGACTCGAGATAGTTGCAGGTTTCTAACACCTTGCGTCGAGTCAGAGTATTAAAGTCTCCTAAAATCAAACTGGGTCCATTGAACCGATTTGCGTGATCCACTAACACCTCAAGCTGCTCTAGTTGCCCCCCAACTGCAGCATGAGGATCGACGTGAGCATTGATTAGACGCAAACTCTGTGAGTCGGCCTTGATAGTTACTGCCATTGCGAGGCGCGGCCGCCAGGGACATTCGTGCCAGGGCAAGTCAATGCGTACTACATCACTCATCGCGACGCGGCTAAGCAACGCGACACCTGTGTCACCTTCGTCGTGCAACCCAATTTGTTCTTCGAAATCAAGCCACCATTGACGCGGCGCTGGGGGGATACCACGCGGAATTCCAGCGCCAACATGAACCCATGACATGTCGAGTTGCTCTGCCAGCTCACGCGCCAGGTGATGAAGTCCGCTCCGCGCCGTCCCTTTGTCGGCCTCTTGCAATGCTAAGATGTCGACGCGCGGCAGCAATGATCCACTTGCGAAAGCATTGGCTGCGTTTGCGATGTTCTCCGCCACCCGCTCGGCGCGCGGCTGCGGAAAGTTGTAACCAACTTTCCGCAACAGTCCGGTGGGAATTAGAAACTGGCCGACCGCGTAACGAATGTTGTAGGACGCAATGATGAAACTGGAAGCATTGATAGCTTGAGCCGGCGGAACACTCCCCGCGCCTGATTCGACTTTAGCCGAGGCTATGAAAGACGGAAGCGCCATCAGCTCCTTTGAAGACATTGCATCATATTTACTCGAATACTGGCTTTGAGCAAAGTCAGACGATTGGCAATTGGCGATTGCCAATTGACGATTTGTGATTATTCTTTCGTTACAGACTATTAGCCAATCGGAAATCGACAGTCGGCAATTGGCAATCGCAAATTAGACGATCCGGTCGCTATCGCTCCCGGTTTTGAGTTTGACGACGCACTACAGAGCTGCATGCTGCTCTTCCCATCAACCTTTCGCAAAGCCCGAGACTCATGATAACGATCTGTAAAGCATGTCATGATAATGAACACACTGATGGACGCCCTTACAGGAATTAGATATTTAGGGTGCCAATCGGAAATCGACAATCGGCAATTGGCAATCGGGAAGACCCCGATCACTTAAAGTGAAACTTGGACGCCCATGAGTCGCACCGTTATTGCCGCCGTTGATGACATGATCTTCGTGGCCAAAATTCGCGCGACGGCCGAGCATCTGGACGTTACCTTGCGCTCAGTACGAAACGCGGAGACCTTGCTTAAAATCGCGCGCGAAAGTGCGGCGGACCTAATCATCGTTGATCTTCATGCAGAAAAAATCGATCCGATCGCCGTGGCCAAAGCACTTAAATCAGACGAGCAGCTTAGATCAATTCGATTGCTCGGCTTCTTTTCGCATGTGCGAGCGGACTTGCAGAAGGAAGCTGTCGCCGCTGGCTACGATGTTGTGATTCCACGATCGGTATTTTCCCGAGACCTGGCGGAAATTCTGGAAGGGAAGTTTGGCGGAGTTAATTCCTAGATGACGGCGGCCGGTGTGATCACCTCATGAATCGATCGCACTTCTCTAACTAGCTGTTCGTATTGATCCAATGTCAGAGCCTGGGCGCCGTCGGAAAGGGCTCGGCCCGGCTGATCGTGAACCTCGACGATCAAACCGTCTGCACCTACTGCAACACCGGCGCGAGCAAGCGGCGTCACCATGTAGTTCTTCCCGGTGCCGTGCGAAGGGTCAACAATCACAGGCAGGTGGGAAAGCCGGCGCACCGCGGGAATTGCGGAAAGATCGAGTGTGTTGCGCGCGTGCTGAGCAAAAGTTTTAATCCCCCGCTCGCAAAGCACAACTTGATAGTTGCCTTCAGACATAATGTATTCCGCGGCCAGCAACCACTCATCGAGTGTGGCAGCAGGACCGCGTTTCAAAAGCACCGGCATCCGCGACTTACCCACGCGTCGCAGCAAAGTAAAGTTCTGCATGCTGCGGGCGCCGATTTGAATGATGTCGCCATAGCGCTCCACCAAATCGACTCCGGGTTCATCAAGCGCTTCCGTAACGATTTTTAAGCCGTACGTTTCACGAATCTCAGCGAGGATTATCAACCCTTCCTCACCAAGTCCCTGAAACGCGTAGGGAGATGTTCGTGGCTTGAATGCGCCGCCACGAAAAAATCGCGCTCCGCTCTTTTGCACCGCCTCGGCGATAGCGAGGCCTTGTGCCCGGCTCTCAATCGCGCAAGGCCCGGCAATTATTGCCAAGTCGTCTCCACCAATCGTCGCATCGCCGACGCGTACGACAGTCTTCTCCGGACGAAAGTCGAGAGTGACGAGCTTGTAAGGTTTGCTCACGCGAATCACTTCAGAGACGCCGGGAAGCGTTTCAAAGCGCGAAGGATCGATTGGGGATTGGTTTCCCGTGACACCGATTGCCGTCCGGACCACGCCGGGCATCACGTGGGCCTGAAAGCCGAGTTCCCGGATTGTGCGAACAACCTCGTCGGCTTGAGCCTGATTCGCACCACTTTTCATCACAATGAGCATGAACGTACTTTAACCTGAACGAGAGTCTGACTAAAAGTCTGGGAAACTTCAAAAGTCAGCCCCAGTGAGCGCGGATTGAAGGTGAAATGGTTGGGACCAATGATGTGCCTCGTTTACGAGGCAGCCCGGAGGGCTATTCCTCTCGGAAATCTATCGAACATGCTTTTCTGCAAAGCCGGCGCGCTACCCAACTCTACATTCTTCCGGGAACACTGATGCCCAAAATTCTTAGTGCGGTTGTTAATTGTCGGCGCGTGATGTCCGCAGCCGCTATCAACACCGCCTTTTTCATCTCGTTCGTCTCCGCAATGATCCGGTGGCGGTGATAAAAGAGATTGAAACTCTTGGCGAGGTTGAATGTGTACTTCGCCAGACTTGCGGGCTCTGCTGATAAGCGGCATTGCATCACTACCTCGTCCAGTCGCTGGGCCAACATGATTAAAGACCAAACTTCCGTTCCCGCCTCATCGCTGAGCACCTCAGTCGCACGTTGCTGAACTGCTGCTTCGCCGGCCGTTTGCTGAAGCAGCTCTTTTGCCGCGTGGAGCGCGGGTTCATCCAGCTTGCGAAAAATCGAGTTGGCGCGCACGGCCGCATACTGACAGTAGGGGCCAGTCTCTCCTTCAAAAGAAAGTGCTTCCTTGAAGTCGAAAGCAATCACTGAATTGCGTGTGAATTTCAGCAGGAAGTAACGAAGCGCCCCAACCGCGATATCGTGAGCAGTCGCCTGGGACTCAGACGCATTCAGCTCGGGATGTCTTTGTTCCACTTCCCGAAGCGCGTCGGCTTCAAGCCGATCGATCAAGTCGTCGGCTTTCACTCCCAAACCTTTGCGGCCACTCATCTCAATATACGGCTTCGCGCGATCGTCGGCGCTCAATTGGATTCCAAGCTCGGTGCAGGCGGCCGGGGAAAGGGCGACCATTTCATAACTCAAGTGAACGCTGGCTTCTTTCCCCAGCTCGGGTACCAAAGCAGCCACGCCGCGCTGCACGATTTCCTGTGGATAGGATTGGCGCGAGTCGATCACGTTGTAGACCGTGACGCCGCCACCAAAGTTCGGCCGCGGGACTTCCGGCAACACTTCCGCATTGGGTTCGCCGGTCGTTATCCAGGTGACGTAGTTGTCCAGATACTTGCGAAATGGTTTGTAGTTGAAGTCGAGCCCGAGATGGCCGAGCTTCCATAGCTGGTACGCGATGTCTTTGCCGGTGTAGGTAACAGTTCCATTGGACCGGACAATAATCTTGTCGGCTTCGTGTTCGTCGGTGCCGGTGTGCGATTCAAAAGGCATCACCCAACAGCCCTTATTCTTGCCTTGATCTTCCAGCCGAATCACGCCGGAAGACTTCATCAACGCAAACGCTCTTTCCCAAAAATGCAGGTGCAGGATTTCAGACTCGCGCGCCAGCAGGTCATAACGAATACCTAAGCGCTCCATGGTATCGAGGATGCATTCCACATTTCTGCTGGCGACAAAATCCGCGAGCTCGGCGATAGTGTTATTGCCCTCTTCAAGCGCGTGCAGAATCTCAGTGCGCAGATTCAGTCGTTCGGGATTAGTTGCGTTATCAGGATTGCCGTCTCGATAGAAGAGACCCACTTGCGTGTAAAGATCCCAGCAGTAGTAATCAAACGGGCGGTCAGCGGGCAGGGAACTATCAAGGGCTTTAATTTCGCCAAGCGTCTTTTGTTCGATCTGCATGAACCCCACAACGACATCGGCGACTTGCACTCCAGTGTTGTCGATGTAGTTTTGAATTTCGACTCGCTCGCCTGCGGCTCGCAAGATCCGTACGAAGGTATCGCCCAGCACCGCGTTACGCACGTGACCGATGTGCGCCGCCTTATTTGGATTGATGCTGGTGTGCTCGACCATTTGCTTTGGCCGGATGGCGGAGGACTCGGCAGGAATGGCTCCGGTTTCCGGATCGAGCTGAGGGGCGGCGGCAAAGGAGCGCAGCAACGTAGCGCGGTTAAAGAAAACATTGATGTAGCCGGCGCCGGCCACCTCGACGCGCTCAACTTCTTCATCTGCTTCAAGCCTGGCTTTAAGTTGTTCGGCGATTGCCCGAGGCGCGAGTTTCACTCCAGTGCCTTGCTTGATTCGCTTGGCTAGTTCAAACGCGACCGGAAAAGCGAGGTCACCCAGCTCAGTTTTCGGTGGCGTTTCGGCGGGTATCTGTTCGAGCTCAACGCCGAATAGTTCAAGAGCTGCGACTTCGACGTTTCGTTTCAGCTTCTGCTGGAGTTTGATTAAGGTCACGGGTGGTTTGCTTGCGTTTTGGGAGTGGTCGAAAAACGCAGAGTATATAGCACATTGCCCATTGGCGATTGCCAATTGCCAATTAGGACGTTTCCCTTTGAGGAACGGGCGCAATCTCACAGTTAGGAAGGGGCCTCACATTGCCGATTGGCGATTGCCAATTGCCAATTGCTGCCTGGCCCGTAGCGAAAGAAGCGAACCGGCAATCGCCAATCGGCAATCGCCAATCGAATCTGCTACCATCCCGACAATTCATGCAGACACTAAGTGAACTGACGATTTCGAAAGATCTAGCCGGGAGATTCCGTAGTGCGAACCGGGTACTCGTGCTGACTGGCGCCGGAGTTTCTGCTGAATCGGGAGTGCCAACCTTTCGTGGCGGCGGCGACACGGCAATCTGGAAGGGAATGCCGTTCGACGTGATCTCGTCGGCGCAGATGTTGAGCCGAGATCTCCACGCGGTCTGGGAATGGTTCGACTATCGGCGGCAATTGCTGAGTACTCTAAAGCCGAATGCTGCGCATTTTGAGCTCGCAACCTGGCAATCGCGGTTTCGCAACTTCAACCTAGTCACTCAGAATATCGACGGCTTGCATCAGCTCGCCGGCTCTCGAGACGTTATTGAATTACACGGCAGTATCTGGAGTGCTCGTTGCACGATGTGCGGCTCGCGGCAGGAGATCAATCGCGAGGGCGAGCGTGCCGAAGCATGTTTGGATTGCGGCGACCTGGTCAGGCCGGACGTTGTGTTGTTTGGTGAGATGTTGCCAGCGGGTGCTTTTGAGACTGCGGCTGAAGCAGCAGCAAACTGTGAACTCTGCTTTGTGATTGGCACTTCTGCACTCGTTTATCCGGCCGCCGCCCTTCCGGAGATTGCGCGCGAGGCCGGAGCCTTTGTTTGCGAAGTTAACCCTGAGCTAACCCCGCTTTCGAATTTCTGTAATGAACTGTTGACGGGAAAGGCCGGCGAAGTGCTGCCGCTGATCTCTAAACAACTAACTGCAACTGACTACTGACTACTGAGCATGGCCACTCTTTACTTCGACTGCTTCGCCGGCGCTAGTGGCGACATGATTCTCGGAGCCCTTGTTGGCGCCGGAGTCGATCCGCAAGCTCTAAGCGAACAACTCGCCCTGCTGGGCGTCGAAGGCTTTTCAGTTGAGTTCGAAAAAGTCGATCGTGCCGGTCTTAGTTGCACCCACGCCCGGGTCTCGATAAAACCGGAACACGTTCATCGTCATCTCGGCGACGTTCTCAAGATTATTTACGATTCCCGCTTGAACGAGCGAGTGAAGGAGCGGGCAGCCCGGATCTTTTCCCGGCTGGCTGAGGCCGAAGCAGCGGTCCACAATCAACCAATCGAACGCATTCACTTCCATGAAGTCGGCGCGCTCGACGCGATTGTCGATGTCGTTGGCGCTGCAATCTGTTTTAATTTACTTCAAATCGATCGCTTTGTTTGTTCGCCGCTTAACGTAGGAAGCGGCACGGTTGAAATGGCGCATGGACGATTTCCAGTTCCGCCTCCCGCCGTGACGGAACTCCTCAAATCGGCGCCAATCTATGCCACTGATATCAAGGGCGAGCTAGTGACACCGACCGGCGCCGCGATCATCACTTCAGTTTGTAATGAATACGGTCCTTTGCCGGCGATGCGGCTCGATCGATCGGGTTACGGCGCCGGCACGCGGACCTATGAAAAATTTCCGAATGCACTCCGCGTCCTGATCGGAAAGGAGGAGGCCCGCGAAACGCCAAACGCGAAACTTGAGACACTCTGGATGCTGGAAACGAACATTGACGACCTCTCTCCGCAGGTGTTCGGGCACGTGATGGAGCGCGCACTCGAGCTAGGCGCACTTGATTGTTACTTCACGCCCATTCAGATGAAGAAGAACCGTCCTGGTGTGCTTTTGTCGGTGCTCTGCAACGCGGCCGAGAAAGAGGCGATCACGCCAATGCTGTTTGCAGAGACGACGACACTCGGCATCCGCAGCTATGCGGTGGAACGACGCTCACTAGAGCGGCAAGTGATAAGGGTGGAAACGCAGTACGGTACGATTGGTGTTAAAGTAGCGCGGATGAACGGTCATGTGGTGAACGAGATGCCGGAATTTGATCAGGTGCAATCCGCGGCCGTGCGCGCTGGCGTACCTTTTCGCGCAGTCGAGCGTGCAGTGCGACTGGCGTTAGCAAACGCGCCAAAGGTTTGAACTCAATGGCAACCAAGTTTTCCGACGAGCCAAAAACGAATACCCACACCGAAGTAGATCTCGACCGGATCGCTCAGGGTGTGCGGCTGATTCTCGAAGGCCTGGGTGAGGATCCGGAACGCGCCGGCTTGCAGGAAACGCCGCGCCGGGTCGCGGAAATGTTCGCCGAGTTAACAGCAGGAATGCGCGAAGACCCGGACGCGCACGTGGTGCCGCTGCCAGGGGATAAGCACGACGAGATGGTAATCGTGAAAGACATCAGCATCGCGTCGTTGTGTGAGCATCATCTGGCGCCCTTCGTTGGCAAGTGTCACATCGCTTACATTCCGAAAGACGGCCGCATTCTCGGGATCTCGAAGCTGGCCCGACTAGCGGAAACGTTCTCGCGCCGGCTGCAACTGCAGGAACGATTAACGACCGATATCGCGAACACACTTTACAAAGGATTAACCCCAGTGGGTGTGATGGTGGTAATTGAAGCCGAACATACCTGCATGACCTTGCGCGGCGTGCGGAAGTCAGGCGCCACGACCGTGACGTCGGCGGTTCTCGGTGGTTTCCGCAACGATCCCAGAACGCGCGCCGAGGCAATGGCGTTAATCACGGGAAGAGAATGAAAGGGGGAAAAGGGGAAGAGGATAAAAGGGGAATGAGCGGACGAAAGTTCTCAATGTTGTGTCCGCTTCTTAGTCTTTCCCTTTACCCTGTTCCCCTTTTCCATCTTCCCCGTCTCCCCCGCACCTTTGTTAAGCAGACCTATCTCAATGACTTTTTACGTAACCACTCCAATCTACTACGCGAATAGCCTGCCTCATCTCGGTCATCTCTACACGATGATCGTCGCGGATGCTGTCCATCGTTACAAAGAACAGCGCGGCATTGAGACTTACTTCCTGACCGGCACCGACGAGCACGGCATCAACATTGAACGCGCCGCCGAAAGAGCCGGGCGCACTCCGCAAGAGCAGGCTGACTACGTTGTTGCCTATTACAAGAAAATGACGGCGCAGTTCGCGCTCGACACAGAACACGGCGGCTATGACATCTTCATGCGCACCACTTATCCGTTCCACACGGAAGGCGTCAATAAATTCTGGCGCGAAGTGGCAAAGTCTCAAACACCGAAAGGCCGCGACGCGATTTACAAAGGTCACTATGAAGGCTGGTTTTGCGCACCCTGTGCGGCGTACAAAACGGAAGATGAATTCATTAAGCCGGCCAATGCAGGCGACACTCCTCTCTGCCTAATTCACGAGACGCCGCTCGATCGCGTCAGTGAAGAAAGTTATTTCTTTCGGCTCTCCGATTATGCCGAGGCGTTGCTTCAGCTCTATGAGAGCCGCGATTTCATTCGTCCTGATTCACGACGCAACGAGGTTATAAGTTTCGTCCAGGGCGGATTACAAGACTTGTCAGTCAGCCGCGTCCGTAGCTCAGTTAAGTGGGGCATTCTTGTTCCCGATGATCCCTCTCACACGATTTACGTTTGGTTCGACGCCCTCATTAACTACATCACGGCGCTGGGCTACGGTAATGAAGAGCGCGAGCGCGCTGTCGGTTTCGAGAAGTTCTGGCCCGCGCTCCATCTTGTAGGCAAGGACATCTTGCGCTTCCACGCGGTCTATTGGCCGGCTTTTCTGATGGCAGCAGGCGTGGAGCAACCAATGGCCATCATTGCTCATGGCATGTGGGTCGATCAGACCGGCCGGAAGATGTCCAAGACCCTGGGAAACACAGTTGAGCTCGATGTGCTTCACAAGCATTTCTCAATCGATGCAATTCGATATTTCTGTTTGCGCGAAATGGTGTTTGGACAGGACGGGCGTTTCGGATACGAAGCTCTGATTGACCGGACCAATAGTGATCTCGCGAGCGGCTTAGGTAATCTTTCCAGTCGCACTCTCACCATGATCAGCCGTTACGCCGAAAGCATCGTTCCGTCCGGCTTAATTTCGGAAGAAAAACTGCTGCTTGCTAAACGCAGCGGCATTGATACTGATGAAACCACTGTCGCCGGCTTCATCGAACACGCCCGAGATCAGTATCTACAGTTATTCGACAGCTTTGCATTTAGCCGGGCGCTCGAGATTGCGTGGTCAGTGGTCGCGCGCGTAGACAAGATGATCAGTGACGCAAAACCCTGGGATCTCGCCAAGGATGAGAACCAGCGGGAGAGTTTGAATGCGGTGCTGTACCGCGCCGCAGAGACTCTGCGCTGGCTTTGCGTGTTGCTCTATCCGGTGATGCCACAAGCGTCGCAGGGGATTTACAGCCAGCTAGGCTTTACTGGTTCGCCTGGGGTTGTTGATCCAGGGGATCTAAAGTGGGGCGGACTTTCTGTGAGACAAAAGATTGGAGAAGTGAAGCCACTCTTTCCGAGAATCGACAAAGGGAAAACAATGGAAGAGATTAAGAACCCCGAGCCCCATGCAACCGAAGCTGAGGCAGTCGCCAATGCTCCGGAGGCCGCAGCTACAAAACCTGAAGCGCCGATGCAGAGTGCGACAGAAGCTGATGCCGTGGAAGGTGTGACCAGTTTTATCGAGATCGGCGACTTTGCCAAAGTCGAGATGAAGGTTGGCGAGGTGTTAACAGCCGAGCGCATTCCCAAGGCTGACAAATTATTATTGCTGAAAATCGATGTAGGCGAAGCGCAGCCGCGTCAGGTTTTGGCCGGCATTGCGCAGTACTACGAACCCGAAGCCCTCGTCGGCAAGAAAGTTGTAGTGGTAGCGAATCTGAAACCGCGCAAGCTTCGCGGTTATGAATCCCAGGGCATGGTCGTCGCTGCTTCGATTGGAGCAGAAGGGCGCCCGGTAATCGCTACCTTCACTGAAGACGTTCCCAACGGCGCGCGGCTGAAATAAGATTCCAACGCTGAAGCAACAGCAGTGCTGGAGGATTCAGGCCAATGCCTGTGAGCAGAACCAACCCAACGCCGCCTCATGAAATTACCCAGCGGCTTGTGGCGTGGAGCGGTGGGAGTCAAGCCGCTCTTGACAAGCTCTACCCGCTGGTTTATGAGGAGTTGCGTCGCATGGCCCATAGCTTCATGCGGCATGAGCGAAAAGGGCACACGCTACAAACCAATGCTCTGATCAATGAGGCCTACTTGCGTCTCGTGGATCAGAAGAACGTCCACTGGGCAAATCGACCTCATTTCTTTGGCATCTCTTCCCAAATCGAGCGGCGGATTCTTGTCGATCATGCCCGCCGTTACGCTCGCGAAAAGCACGGC
>JBPCMI010000225.1:0-11064 GCA_051002415.1 Pyrinomonadaceae bacterium | reverse complement strand
GGATGAACAGCCAGGGCTCGTACGTCACGGTTTGCTTGGTTCCACCTTAAACGTCCGTGGCGTGCGCAACACAAATGAGCTGCAGCGAATTGCGATTGAAGAGTCGCGCTTAAAGATTCCCTTACTCTTCGGTTTCGACGTGATCCATGGCTACCGCACGATCTTTCCGATTCCCCTCGGCGAAGCAGCTACCTGGGATCCGGCGGCAGTCGAGCACAACGCGGCCATTGCGGCAAAAGAGTCGCGAGCGTCGGGAGTTCACTGGACCTTTGCTCCCATGGTTGACATCGCCCGCGACCCTCGTTGGGGAAGAATTGCAGAGGGTTCAGGCGAGGATGCCTTCCTGGGTTCGCAAATGGCCCGCGCGCGAGTGTTGGGATTTCAGGGTGGGGACTACAGCGCCACCGACAAGGTGGTCGCCTGCGCCAAACATTGGGTGGCCTACGGCGCTGCAGAAGGTGGACGCGATTACAACACTACAGATCTCTCCGAAAGGACCCTGCGCGAAGTTTACTTTCCTCCGTTCAAGGCCGCTCTCGATGCCGGTGTCGGGACATTCATGAGCGCCTTCAACGACTTGAACGGGGTGCCAACTTCCGCCAATCCGTTCACGCTAACCAAAGTTTTGAGAGACGAATGGAAATTTGACGGCATCGTGGTAAGCGATTACGAATCCGTCAAAGAGCTCATTAACCACGGACTCGCGGCTAACGAAAAAGAAGCAGCCGAAGCCGGGCTGACCGCCGGCGTCGACATGGAAATGGTGAGCCGGCTTTATAACAAGCATGGCGCAGACTTGCTCAAAGAGCGAAAACTAACGCTCGCGAGTATTGATGAAGCGGTGCGACGCGTACTGCGCATCAAGTTCCGACTCGGACTCTTTGAAAAGCCTTATGCAGACGACGCCCGAGAGCGGACTTCGATACTTACTCCCGAACATCTCGCCGCCGCGCGCTCAAGTGCGGCTCGTTCGTTGGTGCTGCTGAAGAATGAAGGCAATCTGCTCCCGCTGAGCAAGACTCTCAAGACAATTGCGATCGTTGGGCCGTTGGCCGATAGCCAAAAGGATGTAATCGGCTCGTGGACGGGCGATGGCAAGGCCGAAGACGCAGTTACTTTGCTTGCCGGTATAAAGGCAAAAGTATCGCCGCAAACGATCGTAACTTATGCGAAGGGCTGCGAAATCAACGATGACTCGACTTCCGGATTCGATGAAGCCGTTCGCATCGCTCGTGCAGCTGACGTTGTGATCGTTGCGGTGGGCGAGTCTGCCGAGATGAGCGGTGAAGCGGCGTCGCGGAGTTCGTTGGACCTTCCCGGCCGTCAGTTGGATCTGGTGAAGGCCCTGCGGGCGACGAGAAAACCTCTCGTGGTTGTACTGATGAATGGTCGACCGTTGACCATTAACTGGATCGCGGAAAATGTTTCTTCGATCGTGGAAACGTGGTTTGCGGGTACCCAGGCGGGCCATGCGATCGCTGATGTTTTGTTTGGCGACGTGAACCCGGGAGGAAAATTGCCCGTTACATTTCCGCGCTCGGTGGGCCAGGTGCCGCTTTACTACAATCACAAAAACACTGGCCGGCCACCGGATGCGAACAATAAGTACACGTCAAAGTATCTCGAGTTGCAGTGGACGCCATTGTTTCCGTTCGGCTTTGGACTTAGCTATACACAGTTCAAATTCTCAAACCTGCAACTGGGCGCTCCCCGAATTAAACCTGAGGGCAGTTTAAGCGCGACAGTTGAATTGGAGAATACTGGCCAACGCGCTGGGGATGAAGTGGTGCAGCTTTACATCCGCGATGTAGCTGCGAGCGTCACGCGTCCAGTAAAAGAGCTGAAAGCGTTTCAGCGCATTACGCTTCAGCCCGGCGAGAAGAAACGTGTCGAATTCAAACTTACGGCGGGCGAGCTCGGCTTCTTTAACCGCGAAATGAGATTCGTCGTGGAGGCCGGCGAGTTCAGGGTGATGGTGGGCCCAAACTCGGTTGAGCTGATCGAATCAAAGTTTGAAGTTGAAGGGCGGTAAATTGCCCGAGGCACGATGAAATGAGACGTAAAATCGTCGTAGCAGCTTGGGTGTTAGCCGGCGTGCTCGGACTCTTAACGGGAATCCGCGACGTTTACGCGCCGGGCTTCTTCAATATGAGCCCGTTGATCAAAAGTAATGCTGATATCGTGCTTCAGTTTGTTGCGGCGGCAATAATGTTTGTTTGCGCGGCCTTGATGAGCAGGTCTCGAACTTGCTGGCCCGAACGAGATAAAATCTCGCGTTTCGTCTCATAACTCAGACTAATCGAACTTCGGCTTTGCCGCCGGATGTGAGGCGCGGCTCTGCCGCGCCGTAGAGAGTCCCTAGTAAGTTTTGGGCTATGCCCTCAATACTGGCTCTGCCAATTGGAATCGTCAGAGGGCGAAGCCCAAACGAGGGGCACAGCCCCAAATTAATCAGCACCTTTTTACGGCGCGGCGAAGCCACGCCTCACATCCGGCGGCGAAGCCGAACCGATGCTAGCTCAGGATTCTTGGATAGGCCGTGCTGCATAAGTTCAAAAGACGGACGATGAAATCATTCAAACGGTATTCCTTCTCTCCCTTTCGATCGATCTTCTTCCTCCTATTCCTCCTAGCAACGTGCTCTTCAGTCTTCACACCATTAACTTTCGCAGCAACACCCACTCGCTTACAGCATGCGGCGCCCTCCGCAGGCCGCTTCAGCACAAATTCCCAAGTCTATAGGCTCACGCGCGAGGATGAGGTCTTTATTGAAGACCTCCAGCGACGTTCGTTTCAATACTTTTGGGAGCAGGCCGACCCACACACCGGCCTTGTGCCCGACCGCGCGCGGATGGATCGAGCACCACTCGATGAGAGTCACCAAAACGTTGCGAGTATCGCAGCTACAGGATTTAGTTTGACCGCTGTTGCCATCGCCGCAGAGCGAGATTGGATAACTTCGCTTCAAGCCCGAGAACGCACGCGCAACACGCTTCGCTTTTTTGCAGATAAGGCTTTCCAGCAACGCGGATGGTTCTATCACTGGCTGGACGCGCAGACGGGCGAGCGAAGATGGAACAGCGAAGTCTCCTCGATCGATACCGCCCTGTTGCTGGCGGGAGTGCTAACAGCGCGTCAATATTTTCATGACGATCGCGAAATCGTTGCACTTGCAAATAAGATTTATGACCGAGTTGATTTCAAGTGGATGCTCAACGGAGATCCTTATCTGCTTTCGCACGGCTGGAAACCGGAGAAAGGTTTTTTAAAACCCCGCTGGGATACATACAGCGAAGACACGATTCTTTATCTGCTGGCAATTGGATCAACGACCCACCCGATTCCGCCTGCATCCTGGTACGCCTTCTGGCGTGATCGTTATCGCTACGAGGGTCACAGTTATTTCACGACGATTGGCGTACCAATATTCATGCATCAGTACTCGCATGCCTGGATCGATTATCGTGACCGGCGCGAAGTTAAGGGTGATCGCATCGACTATTTTGAAAATTCAATCAGTGCCACGCTCGCTCACCGGGCTTTCTGCATCAATCTTGCGGGAGAGTTTCGCGAGTTTGGACCAAACGTCTGGGGCATAACGGCTTCGGATAGCGCGAAGGGTTATCTGGCGTGGGGCGGGCCGCCGCGAGATCCGGCGATTGACGGAACATTAGTGCCTTCCGCAGCCGGCGGCTCGTTAATGCTAACGCCCGATGTGTCCGTGGCTGCCTTGCGAACCATGCGCGAAAAGTATGGTGAGCGAATTTATGGAGTTTACGGTTTTGTAGACGCCTTCAACCCTCACACGGGCTGGATCGACACTGATGTAATCGGCATCAATGTCGGCATCATCTTGCTGAGTGCCGAGAACATGCGAACCGGGAACGTCTGGGAATGGTTCATGCGAAATCGCGAGATCCCTCGAGCGATGACGAAGATTGGACTTCTCAAGTACAGCAAACCGAAACGATTGGCGATTGGCTATGCGGCTTTCGCCCATTGATATTGCCGATTGGCGATGCGGCTTGCCGCTTCAGTATTCCGCAATCTCCAATTGGCAGTCGGCAATTGGCAATCGCCAATGTCGTGGCTTGTAACTTTCTCCATTGTCATTTATCTTTTCGAATACGCAGTCTGGAATAACAATGAAGGTTAGCTACGTCAAGAAATTAGGATTTTGGGGATTCATGTTCTTCCTCGTCAAGGGACTGCTTTGGCTCACCGTACCTGCTCTCATTGCGCTCTTCGCGCAATAGCCCGATGGAACCGTCTGCTATTCGTTCTTGCAGCAACGCCCGTAAGTTAACTATTGCATTATTTTTTTTGGTTGTCTGCAGTCTGCCCTTCCTGGCGCAGTCGCAAAATTCCACTGACGAAAACAGAAGGCCACGCGCGCGCGATATAGGTGTGAAGGTCGGCATCTTGCCCACGGGTCCGCTGAACGCGATCACCGATGTGCCGGGGGTCGCCGTCGGACATGCGACGATCATCCGTGGCCACAACGTACGCACAGGAGTAACGGCAGTGCTGCCGCACGGTGGCAACCTCTTTCGCGAGCGGGTTCCCGGCGCGGTCTTTGTAGGAAACGGCTTCGGCAAACTCGCAGGTTCAACTCAGGTGAATGAGTTGGGCGAGATCGAAACGCCGATTCTCCTCACCTCCACACTCAGCGTCCCGCGCGTGGCCGATGCGTTGCTCGATTTCGTACTCGCGCAACCCGGTAATGAGGACGTGCAATCGGTTAATGCTTTGGTCGGCGAAACAAACGATGGCTTCTTGAACGACATTCGCGGAAGGCATGTAACTGCCGCTGACGTCCTCACTGCGATCAAAGGTGCGAAGGAAGGAGCTGTAGCCGAGGGAGCGGTCGGTGCGGGCACGGGCACAGTAGCATTTGGTTTCAAGGGCGGCATCGGCACAGCTTCGCGCAAGCTGCCTCAGAATCTGGGTGGGTACACGGTTGGAGTGTTAGTGCAGACTAATTTTGGCGGAGTACTAACGATCAATGGCGCTCCGGTAGGGCGTGAACTCGGGCAGTACTACTTAAAGGACAGCGTCGCGCAAATAGAGCGTTGTCGACCGCAAGCCAAGTGCATCTCAGCGGCACCGCAAACCGCTGATGGATCGATCATCATCGTGATCGCGACGGATGCGCCGGTCGACGCTCGTAACTTAAAGCGGATGGCGGCTCGGGCAATGATGGGACTCGCTCGCACGGGCGCGGCGGGCAGCAATGGCAGTGGCGACTATGCAATAGCGTTCGCTACTTCCGCAGATGTGCGTATTCGTTTCCCAAACACTCCGGCCCAGCAGGGACCAAGGAATATGAAGTTCTTGCCTAACGACATGATGTCGCCCTTGTTTCTCGGCGTTATCGAAAGCACCGAGGAAGCGATTTACAACTCACTTTTTAGAGCGCAAACGATGACCGGCCGTGGCCGCACCGTCCCGGCTCTACCAATCGATAAGACTCTTGAGATCCTTCGTAAATATGGGGTCATCCGCTAGCTGAGAGAGACTGTAGCGGATGGCGCAGTCAGAAAGAGGACTTCTCCGCACGGATCCCTTATCTAGCGTCTCCCCTATCTCCCTCTGTCTATCTCCCCCTCACCGCGTCACCGTGTCTCCGCGTCTCCCCTTCTCCCCATCCCCCAACACCGCGTCACCGTGTCTCCCCGTCTCCGCGTCTCCTCCTCTCTCCATCTCCGCCGCTTGGACCGTGTGGGCCGATTGACACATCACTCTGCGACGCCTAAAATTCCTGCAACCCCGAAGCAGAACAATTGAAATTATCAAGGAGGTCACTTGCGTGAAAACTACTATTCGTGTCAATCGAAATCGCCCGGAGTCTCTCACCAAGCAGATTACTGATCAGCTCACTGGTCTGATTGAATCTGGCGCTATGACGGTGGGCAGCTATCTTCCCAGTGAACGCGAACTTGCGAACTCAGTTAAGGTCGCGCGCAATGTCGTCAGAGGAAGTTATGACAATTTAATGCGGGCCGGAAGAATTCAGAGTGAAGGTCGCAAGGGTAAAACCGTCAAGTCCAGTGGCTCGCGACGTAAGGCGGGCGCCAGCAAAGCGCGCAAGAAATAGTCAACAACCGTGCTGAGTACAATCCCCCGTCCCCCCTCACACAATCCACCAGACTCAGGGAGTAGCGAGAGCGACCTCGTCGCCGAGTGCGAGGATCTCATTGCGGATCGCATTGCGTTCCGCTATTAGCCGTACAAAAAACCGACGCTTTCTTAAGAAAAACACGAGAGCTCGCAAGCCGCCCAGAAAGCTGTCCAGCTCTTCGGCAAAACGAATTGCCACATACCCCGTCGCCGGCATCACCACCAGAGACAGCAGCGCCGCGGGTAAACCCAGAAATTTATAAGTGACCACCGCGAGGACAATCCACGTCACAGGAAACAAGAGCATCGCGGATATAATCTTGATCGTGGAAACAACGTCTTCAGTATCGCGATAGATTTGCGTCGCTAAAAATCCACCAAAGCGATAAGCAGGGTAGTGCACCAGCGCGCCGAAAACTGCCGGACCAAGCATCAACAAGAACAGCAGACACCGTGTCAGTAAGTGCGCAAATACTTGCCGCTTGGAAGTGGGCGCGGCGAGATCGCGAGATTGCATACCCGCTTGTTTTAGTTCTTCTTCAAAACGGGTCATGCGCACTTCAAGTCTCTCGAGGCGCGCCGGCGCCCGCTCGCGCAGAATCTTGTAGGCTTTAACGAAGCGTTGTCGGAGTTGCAACTCTTCGGTCAGGCTGTCGTCACTTTCATCCTGACGCGCCGCGGAAAAGATGCGCTCTGCCCGTGCTGCGGTATGCAATGCTTCTTCGTGCTCGGCATCTAACATTACATCTCGAAGCGCAACCTCGATTTTATCTGACAACTCGCGAACAGCCGCGCGCGGTGGGTTCCCATCGGGTTCGAGTTGTACGCGCGCTACCGGGAACGGCTTGCCGCAATAAAGCAGCACGCCGCTACGAAATGTTGTTTTAGAAGTGTAGTAAAGACCCGCCGGGACAATTTGGAGATTCAAGACCTCTCCCGTGGAAACGGCACCCAAAGCAATGCGCGCCGCACCAGTCTTGATAGGACGCAGACGCGGCTCGTCGTGCGAAACACCTTCGGGACAAATTCCAATTGTGCCGCCGCTCGCCAGTAACTTTCTCGCTGCGGCAAATGTTTCGAGATTGCGCGAAACATCTTCACCTTCATCCTGCCGGCGATAGACCGGCAAGGTATCAATAGCCCGAACAAAGAAACCAAGAATCGGCATGCGGAATAATGTCGACTTGCCCAGGAACGAAACCCGCCGTGGCGCGAGGCAAAGCAGGAACACCGGATCGACGAGTGCGTTCGGGTGGTTCTGCACGAAAATCACCGGGCTGTCCAACGGCACATTCTCGAGACCGGCAACTTCCACGCGGCGGAAGTAAACGCGAATCGCGAATCGCAGAATGGCAACGATGATCTGACGAGTCATAATTGTTGGACTTGAGTCTTTGGCCTTTGGTTTTTGTGCTTTGTTCTTTGTACTAAGATCTTTTGTTCCTTTTCCCGCGCTGCTGTTTCGACTTATCCCTGGGGACCCGTCAGAAAAAGAAAGTACAAGTTCAAAGCTCAAAGTACAAAGCTCAAAGTACAAAGTGCAAAACCAAAGTCCAAACAGGTATGTTTATGTAATAATAGCCGCGCTTTCCCACAAAACTAATTAACGATTGAGAGGAGCACTATGAAGCGCTTTGCCATCGCGATCTCTGTTCTGCTTTTGGTTTTCACAGCGGGCGCGAATGCCCAGAACGGCCGCTTTGCGGTTGAAGACTTGTTGAAAGTCAGGCGGGTGAGCGATCCGCAAGTGTCTCCCGACGGCCGCCAGGTCGCCTTTGTTGTGGGCGACGTTAATTTCGACGCCAATCGGGTCGTCAATCAAATCTACCTCGTACCGATGGCCGGAGGGCCGACGAAACAGTTGACCAGCGGAACCAGTTCAGCAAGCTCGCCGCGCTGGTCGCCGGACGGTAAGAAGATCGCATTCATCACGGGTGGGCAAATCTGGTTGATGGATAGCGACGGCGATGACAAGAAACAGCTTACCAAAATCTCTACCGGCGCCGGCGGCACGGTGTGGTCACCCGATGGTAATTGGATCGCTTTCACTTCGGAAGTTTATCCCGACTGCAGCGATGATGAATGCAACAAGGGAAAAGACGAAGCTGCGGAAAAAAGCAAAGTCAAAGCTCACATTACCGAACGACTGCTCTATCGCCACTGGAATGAATGGCGCGACATTAAACGAAGTCACGTGTTTGTAATCTCCGCAAAAGGCGGGAACGCTCGCGACCTGACTCCCGGCGACTTTGACTCACCGCCGTATGCGGCGTCCAGCAACATCGATTTCTCATTCTCTCCGGACATTAAGGAACTGGCTTTCGTCAAAAACCCCGACAAGGTTGAGGCCATCTCCACCAATAGCGATATCTACGTCGTCGCGCTGTCGGGCGGAGCTCCAAGAAATATCACGGCACGGAATCGTGGTTACGATGCCACTCCGGTTTACACCAAAGACGGCCGCTCAATCATCTATCGTTCTCAGGCGACTGCAGGTTTCGAGGCCGATCGCTGGCGCTTGATGAAGTATGACCGCACGACTGGCGCCAGCACAGAGATTGTTCGCGGCTTCGATCAGCAAATCGATGAGTTTGTCCTGGCCCCGGATGGCGACTCAATCTATTTCATCGCCGGCGAGCGCGGTCACCAGCCAATCTTCAAAGTCCCTACCAGCGGCGGCCCGGCTACAAAAGTTCTTGGCGATGTATTTGCGACAAACCTCAATGTCGCCTCCGATGGTCGTGCATTCGTCTTCGTTCATAGCTCGCTTGCCGCAGCGCCGGAAATCTACCGCAGTGACAATGACGGAGGCGGTCTCACCGCTCTCACGAATACGAATCGCGACTTGATGTCACCTTTCAACCTGCCCGCTGGTGAGGAAATGGAATGGACGGGAGCTCTCGGAGCGAAGGTTCATGGCTTCGTGGTAAAGCCGGCAGATTTTGATCCGAATAAGAAATATCCCCTCGTGGTGTTAATTCACGGCGGGCCGCAGGGAGCCTGGAATGATAGCTGGAGTTATCGCTGGAACCCGCAAGTCTTCGCGAACAATGGTTACATTGTGTTCGCGCCCAATCCGCGCGGCTCCACCGGCTATGGTCAAAAGTTTGTTAACGAGATCAGCGGCGATTGGGGCGGCAAGGTCTACAGCGATCTGATGAATGGTGTCTCCGAAGTCATTCGCCGGAACAAGTTTATCGATCGGAACCGAATCGGTGCGGCTGGGGCTTCATACGGCGGCTACATGATCAATTGGATCGAAGGCCATAACAATGATCCGCGCGTCAATTTCAAGGTGCTTGTTTCTCACGACGGTGTCTACAACCTCTCCAGCATGTACGGCGCTACCGAGGAGCTTTGGTTTCCGGAATGGGAATTCAAAGGAACTCCCTGGACAAACAAAGCGATGTACGAACGCTGGTCGCCGCATAACTTCGCCGCCAACTTCAAAACACCGATTCTGGTAATCCATGGCGAACTCGACTATCGCGTGCCTATCGGTGAAGGGTTGCAACTTTATACAGCCGTTCAGCGTCGCGGCGTAGACTCAAAACTTCTGATATTTCCGGATGAAGGTCACTGGGTCTTGAAACCGCAAAACTCGCAATTGTGGCATCACACAGTGCTCGGGTGGCTGGATAAGTATTTGAAGAAGTAGGCAGGAGACAGTTGAGGGATAACAATTAGCGGGCACTAACATGAACTTTGTACTTGGTTCTTAGAACTTTATTCGGCATCGACACTGACCCTATTTCAATCAACTGCATGCCGGGCAACAAGAACAAAGACAAATCACTAAGCACAAAGTTCTAAGTACCAAGTTCCAAGTACAAAACCCATGTCTTCGCCGGAAACACTCAAATTAACAGATCTGGAACGACTGGCTGTCCGCGAACGTCCTGAGGGTCAGCCGTTGATGCATCAGACCTGGGGCAAGCTGCTCTTCATGCACTGGCGCATTGACGCGCAACAATTGCGGGCCCTCATTCCTGAGCCTTTGGAGATTGATGAGTTTGATGGAACGCCGTGGATTGCAATCGCGCCCTTCACGATGTGGGACATTCGCGCCTTCCCACCTTTTATTCCCCCAATACCAGGACTAAATTCCGCACACGAGCTGAACGTTCGGACCTATGTTCACTACGATCGCGTGCCCGGTGTTTGGTTTTTCTCACTCGACTGCAACAGCGCGGCAGCCGTGCTCGGGGCGCGCACCTTTTTCCACCTACCGTATTTCAATGCCAATATCGATCTGAAACAGGAGGACAACACGATTGACTATTCGCTCAGTCGAACGGACGCTCCTCCGGCCGACTTCGACGCGTCGTGGAGGATCGGAGACACAGTTCCCTTTTCACATCCCGGCTCGCTAGCGTTCTTTCTCACCGAACGCTATTGCCTCTACAGCAAGGACGCAGGACAACTCTATCGCTCGCGCATCCATCACCAGCCGTGGCCGCTAAAAAAAGCCCAACTCCTCTCATTCGACTCGACCATAATCGAGTCACTCGATCTGCCAACACCGCAGGGTGAGCCGTTGCTGCATTACTGCGAAGAGCTAAGTGTTGAGATTTGGTCGCTGGAGAATGCAGGAGGCAGTAGGCAGTAACGTATTAGATGAAAGCGATCAAGAGTCTGTCTATTAATACTTACTTGATGTATCTCTCCTACTGCAACAGTCTACCGTCTACTCCGCCCGTTCGAGCGGCGGCAAGGTGGCAGCAAAGTCCGTCGCGAAACGGGTAGCATAATCGCTCAGGAGCTCCTGCACCCGCTGCAACTTCGGCGAGCGCACAACCAACCCAACGTGATGCTTTTTCTTCACGCGATACACTACTTCCGGATCGTTATAGGCTGAGGTGTCAGGAGATTCCTGCCGCGCGAGCGAGAGCACGATGCCCGCATATTCGTTGCGTGCTGGGGCGATCTTGCGCACGTATCCGT
>JBPCMI010000224.1:0-26608 GCA_051002415.1 Pyrinomonadaceae bacterium | reverse complement strand
GAACCTACCGCAACGATCGAAACGATCGTAATCGTAGTAACAATGACCCGTGGTATCGTCGCCTCCCGATTCCTTACTAACTAGTAAGGTTTCGGAGTTCAATCAGCCTCGTCCGTTTCAGAAGGAGCGGGCGAGGCTTTTTGTTAGTTCAAATTAACGCCAATACGCAGAGGCGCAGAGACACAGAGCCACAGAAATTGATAAAACTACGGACTTTAGGAAAATTAAACCCGCTTCGTAGCTGGGGGTCTGCCTTTGCGACTCTGCGACTCTGCGACTCTGCGTTTAACGGTTTCCTGAGGTGAAGGGGAGTTGCTAGGCTCCGGTACTGTAATATAGCCCCCATGCCCGGAACGCTCTATCTGGTGGCAACACCAATCGGCAACCTTGAAGACCTCAGTTATCGCGCCACTCGAATCCTGAACGAGGTTTCCTTGATCGCTTGTGAAGACACGCGCCACACGCGCAAGCTCCTCAACCACTACGACATTAAAACTAAAACGGTCAGTTATCACGAACACAACGAACGCGAACAGGCAGTCAAACTGATCGAATTGCTCAAGACAGGAAATGACGTGGCAGTCGTTTCTGATGCCGGCACTCCCGGAATCAGTGATCCAGGGTTTCGTGTGGTCGCGGCCGCACTTGCCGCGGAGATTCCCGTTGTACCTTTGCCCGGTCCGACGGCCCTGATCGCTGCTCTTATTGCCTCGGGTCTGCCGAGCGATGAGTTCTTCTTTGGTGGTTTTCTGCCGGCACGCTCAACAGCTCGCCGCCAAAGACTAACTGAACTGTCGACGTTAAGAACGACCCTCGTGTTTTACGAAACGCCGCACCGCATCATCGAAGCTCTTAAAGACGCGCGTGCAGTTCTCGGGGAGCGCGAAGCCGTCGTCGCGCGCGAGCTGACAAAACTTCATGAAGAGATCATGCGGGGACGGTTAAGCGAATTAGCAAGCAAGTTTGTCGAGAGCAACGGCGAACCGCGCGGCGAGATGGTGTTGATTATCGATCGCAACGAAATCGCCGGGGAAGAAAACAAATCCGGCCCCAAGGTCGCAACGCTGGTAGCCGGATTTGAGGCTGAAGGTCTGGAGCTACGCGCGGCGCTGAAAAAAGCAGCGAAGCAACTCAATCTCTCTCGTGCTGAAGCTTACCGGCAGCTTACTGCCGAGCGTTCCCTGAAGAAATAACAACCTCGCTAAAATGTAGGGGCGGCACTCTGTGGCCGCCCCCTGCTTTGAAATCGGGGCGCCCACGGAGGGACGCCCCTACAAGACTTCGCCAACAGTCAGTTTCCCGACAGCTCCCTCGGCAATTGCTTATCAACCGCGGGACGCGCCGGACGATTCGCAAGCTCCCACAACATCATGTAAACAGTGCGCGTCACTTTCTGCATCTTCTCGTAATCGATCTTGTCCGCCGAATCGCCGGGACGGTGATAGTCCTCATGCTCGCCGTCAAAATAGAAAATGATAGGTATCCCCTTGCGCGCGTAGTTGAAATGATCGCTGCGGAAGAAGAAGCGATTCGGATCTTTGGGATCGTCATAACGATAATTGAAAGACAAATTCAAATAGTCTTTATTGACAGCCTCGCTTAGCGTCCCTAAATCGGTGCTCATCATCTTCGAGCCGATCACGTAAATCTCATTCGGCCCGGAAAGTTCCTTGTTCCGCGGATTGGTGTCGCCGGCGGCTTTGCTCCGCCCGATCATGTCGATGTTGAGCTGCGTTACGATCTTATTGAGCGGGATCGTCGGGTTCTCCACGAAATAACGCGAGCCCCACAGTCCCTTTTCCTCACCCGCGTGCCAGATAAAAACTACCGAACGTTTGGGTTTCGTAGGCGCCTTCGCCAAAGCCTCAGCCATTGCCAGCACAGCTGTAGTCCCGGAGCCGTCGTCATCAGCGCCGTTATAGATCGTATCTCCATTCACCGCGGCACCGATGCCCACATGATCGTAGTGCGCTCCCACGGCAACGTATTCATCTTTTAATACCGGATCGCTGCCTTCAAACACCGCAACGACGTTTTGCGTCGAAGGCGCATTGTGCTTGCCGACAATTTTCATACTGATTTTCTTTTCCGGATTCAGATCGAAAGACGCCGGCAAAGTGTTGGCGCCCGATGCGTCATACAAAGCAGTTCCACTTTGTTTCTCACCCTGAAAGATCAAATTGGCAAGACGAGGCGAAGCAATGATGGTAGGCAACGGTGTGGCGGTGGCTGCCGCCTGAAACTTTTCTACCGTAGTCGCACCGCCTTCTGTCATTCGTTGAAAGTTGCGTTGCCAGTTAGCAAGAAACTGAAATCCAGGTACGATGATGAGGCCCACCGCACCCTGCTTGCGTGCGTACTCCCCAGGGTCCATCCAGTCTTCGCCGCGATTGCCCGAGAAGTCGGCTTGACTGTACCCGCGCGGCAGACCGTCGGGCGGCGTGAAGATCACCGCAATCTTTCCCTTAGCGTCGATACCTTTGAAAGCCTCGACATTCTTAGCCTTGAAAAACCAACCATTGCCGGCAAACACGAGTGGGCCCGTCGCCTCACCGCTGCGACCGACCGGAATGTAGTCCTCGCCAAGCGTCAGAGGCTGATTATTGTAAGTCGTGCTAGTTTGTTCTTTGTCGACGCCATCACGACGGAGGGCGATCTTCTGAAAGTAAGTGCCGTTATCCCCGGCAGGCTTAAGGCCCCAGTGTGAGAGGTTCATTGCCAGAAATTTAGCCGTTAGATCAAGGCCGCGTGAAGGAGTGTCGCGACCCTCCATTTCGTCGGAGGCGATGAACGAAAGATAGTCGCGCATTTGCGCGGCGGTGATCGTGTCGATGCCGCGGTGCGTCGTGGTAGTCGCGGCGGCCCGAGTTCTGCTGGTGCTGCGCTGCGCCGTTACCGGCGGAAAAGGCAGGACCAGGACACTCGTCAGGATTAAAACACTTAGAAATTTTCTCATTATTGCTCCGGTGGAAAACTTAGATGTGTCGTGGGGAGTTCTATTACGCGACCCGCGCGAAAAAGGTTCTCGGTCCTCAAATTGGCAATTCTCGATTGCCAATTGCCGATTTGTGATGATTCTTTCGTTACAGGCCAATCGTCAATCGGCAATCAAGAGGACCCGGTCGCAATCGCGCTCCCGGTTCTGATTTTAGCCGACCCACGACCGGCGACTGTAAGGTCTCATGATCAATGAGCCCACAGAGGGGACGCCCCTACAATTCACAAAGCGTGGGTGAAGGTTTCTCAAACTTGCTGTACCGCTTGAATCAATCGTGTCAGCGTGTCCTTAGCATCTCCATAAAGCATCCCGGTTACATCTTTGAAAAAGAGAGGATTCTCCAGGCCGGAAAAACCCTTGCCCTGACCGCGCTTCAACACCACTACCGACTTAGATCGATCGACTTCGAGAATCGGCATACCAGCGATTGGACTTGAAGGATTATCGCGGGCGTCCGGGTTAACCACATCGTTAGCTCCGATTACAACAGCGACATCTGTCGACGGAAACTCCGGATTGATCTGTTCCAATTCATACAACGAAGAGTAGGGAACATTCGCTTCCGCCAAGAGCACGTTCATGTGACCGGGCATGCGTCCGGCCACTGGGTGAATGCCATATTTAACAGTGACGCCTCGCTTCTCGAGCGTGTCTGCTAATTCGCGCACCGTGTGCTGCGCTTGCGCAGTAGCCATTCCGTAACCGGGAACAAAAACCACCTGACGTGCATAAGCCAGTTGCGTGGCAATGTCCTCGAGACCGACCTCGCGCATGGTGCCTTGTTGATCGGCGGCGGTGGCCGCAGTCGCTGCACTCCCGAACGCCCCAAACAAGACGTTGGTGATCGAACGGTTCATCGCGCGACACATCAGTATCGAAAGAATGAAACCGGAAAATCCGTCCAGGGTTCCGGCAATGATCAGAACTTTGTTATTGAGAACGAAGCCCGTGGCCGCCGAGGCGAGGCCGGCGTAAGAATTTAGCAGCGACATCACCACCGGCATGTCAGCTGATCCGATCGGCAGAACCAGCAGCAGTCCAAAAACCAGCGCCAGACCAGCCATCAAAAAGAATAGGGGCAACGAACCGGGAAATATGACGAGATAAATGAAGATACCAATCGTAGTAAGAAGCAGAGCCATGTTGAAAACATTCTGGCCCTTGTAAGTCATCGGTGTGCCGCGCACCAGGCCTTGCAGCTTGGCAAACGCGAGCAAACTTCCCGTCGTTGTGAGGGCCCCCAGCATCACTTCAAAGCCAAGCGCGCCCATCGTCACTTTGTCGACGCTGCCGCCGAGCCGGTAGAACTCCGAGATGCCGACCAGGGCTGCTGCAAACGCACCGAATGCATGCGATAGCGCAGTGCGTTGCGGCATCGCAGTCATCGGCACCCAAAGTCCCATTGCCAAACCAATCACCGATCCGATGGCGAGGCCAGAGAGGATCCAGGTGTAAGAAACGATCTCGTGATGCAGGAGCGTGCCGATGATGGCCATCAACATCCCGAACTCAGCCAGGTGCATGCCGCGCTTGGCTGTTTCCGGATGGCTCAGGCCTTTCAAGCCCAGGATAAAAAGCACTGAGGCAAGCAGGTAGCTGAGTTCGATGAAGTAGGTTTGCACTTAAAAGATGTTCTTGGGTCTTAGGCCTTCGGTCTTTGAACTTTGTTCTTTGTTCTTTGTACTTGGTTCTTTGATTCTGATCCGTGTTATCGGCGCAAATCTGCGGCGGACTTTTCTTTAACCCGAGCCTCTGAATTGACCTGAGACCTGAAACTTGAGACCTGAGACTATTTGGGTTTTCGTTTGAACATTCGCAGCATGCGATCAGTGATGACAAATCCACCAACAACATTGGTCGTGGAACAGACGACCGCGATAAAACCAAGAATTGTGCTTACGGTGTTGTAACGCGCCCCTGCCGTCACGATCGATCCAACCAGGGAAATGCCGGAGATCGCATTCGTCGCAGACATTAGGGGCGTGTGCAGGAGTGGCGGCACACGAGAGATCACCTGGTAACCGAGAAAGGCCGCCAGAGCAAAGACGTAAAGAGCAGCAATTAATGATTCGTGAGTCATCTTATCTCTCTCCCAGAACTTGGTTGCTCACCGCTTCGAACAAATACTCGTGTTCCGTTTCAACGCCAATCTTTTCAAACCTTTTCCAGTACCATGCCGGCATCAGTCGCGAAGCAATCGTCGTTGTTCGAGTCATGACCGTGTTGCCGTTCTCTTCACGAAATTCATAACTGGCATCTTTGAAATCGAGCCAGGGCCGGCCCGGTACGTCCCAGTTAGTGACTTCCAGCTTCATTACACGAGGAGGGGACCACTCCGTAATCCGCTCCTCAATAAATCCGGACTCGAAGTAGCAGGTGCGAATACCGCCCACCTCTTCTTTGTCTATTGAACAACTAACTGGGACCGGCAACCCAATTCTCATGAGAAAACCTTTGTGCCCGTTCACGCGCTCCATTGTCTTGATGCTATTCCAGACTCTTTCACGGGGCGCAGCAACTACCAAAACGCTGGTGATGGTTTCGATTCTGGGAACTCTCCGGGAAGGTCTTTCAATGCTGTTGGCACCTGTTAAGAACAAAGGTAGCGCCAACAGGATCAGCGCACTTAGAATCGGTGGTTTAGTGGATCGGCCAATGACGAATCTTCTGACAAGAACGCCCACTAGCGCTCCAATACCCAGGCCCACTGTGATTAGAGGAAGGGACATCAAAACACAGACCCAGCCCTCCTTGCCCGTCGCCAGTAACACAGCAGTGCATAAGAGCAAGCCTATAATTAGTGACGCAATAACAAGAGTGCGACTCCGTGCGACGAGGGCGGTAGCAAAACCAGTCGCGAATGGTAACAGCAGGAAAAGAACTTTGCCCATCGCGCCAGTTTCATCAGAAATCAGATAAAAGCCTCCAAGCCCAAAACCCGTGGCGGTAAGAACGCCAACTACCAGTCCCTGAAGGAGGTTGCGCTGATTGATCCTAAGGTCGCTTTCAATGTCATTGGGGTTTTGTGGGCTATACATCTGTGTGTCCAACAACTCTGCAGAACTAAATCAAGCAGCTACACTTTTTCTGCGACTCCGACCGCCGCGGCCACTCGGCTGTTCACCCACTGGCCTCCATGCGTCACGCACGACGGACCCACGACGTCATCAGTCATATCGAGCTTCAATTCCCCGTCCTTAATGATCAGCGACAAAAACGAAGTAACGTTTCGTGAGTAAAGCTGACTCGCATGAACGGGCACGGTTGCCGCGAGGTTTGTCGGCGCGACGATCGTGACGCCATCTCGTTCAACCGTTTCGTCCGGTTTACTAACAGCGCAGTTGCCCCCCGTCGAGGCTGCCAGATCAATCACGATCGACCCGCGCTTCATTCCGTTCACTGCAGCTTCGGTCACTAGTAAAGGCGCATGCCGCCCTGGAACTTGTGCCGTGGTAATCACCACGTCGGCAATCTGCGCATGTTCGGCGATCAAGTCGCGTCCGCGATCCATCGCTTCATCACTCAGCTCCACCGCATAACCGCCCGCGTCTTCGGTCTTGATCCCGCCCAGATCAACCTCGAGAAAATTTGCCCCCAGCGAACGCACCTGTTCACCTGCTGCTGCGCGCACGTCATAAGCTTCAACCACCGCCCCCAGCCGCCGTGCAGTGGCGATCGCCTGCAGTCCGGCGACGCCGGCGCCGAGCACAAGCACACGAGCGGGTGGAACTGTTCCCGCGGCCGTCATCAATAAGGGAAACATGCGCGGGATGAAGTCGGCGCCGATCAGGACTGATTTGTAACCAACAACTGTCGCCATCGAAGAGAGCGCGTCCATTGCCTGGGCCCGCGTTATCCGGGGAATGAGTTCGACGGCAAACGTCGTAAGCCCCTTTACGATTGCAGGCGCGAGGGCTTTTGGTTCATCGAGGGGACGCAGGAACCCCAACACGATGGCGCCGGGTTTGAGCTGTTCAAGATCAGCAGTGGCAGGACGGTTGATGCAGACCAGAATATCAGCCGATGCGAGAAGCTGTTCGCGTGATGTACCGATTTCTGCGCCTGCTTGGCTGTAGTCGTCGTCAGTTCGCGCCGCGCCTAAGCCGGCGTTGCTTTCAATCAGAACCTTCGCCTTGAGGCCTACGAGTTTGGCTACCGACTCCGGCACGAGCGCCACGCGCGCCTCGCCCTTCAACGTCTCTCGCAGGACAACTACGTTCATCCCACTCTCCGGTGCAACAATCGAATTGGTCTAAATGAAGGTAACTGACTGATGAGTGTTCGAGTGGCTGGGTGAATGAAGAAGGGTTTACTCAGCATAGATCTATCGAAACCTGAGGGTCACCAAATATGAAAACTGCCAAACTGCGAGCGGCGACAGTATACCAAGTTTTCGAAATCAGCCACAGATACACACACTGACTTACACAAATGGAAGTCATAGCTGAGGGGATATTTCTTTTGATTTTATCCGTGCGCCTCCGTGTTCATCTGTGGCCGTTTCCCGATCATGAAAGGGTCAACTTGCGAACCCGCCACCCGGCTCCTATAATCCGACTTAATCCGGCGCATTGGTGTAGTCGGCTAACACGCTGCCCTCTCAAGGCAGAGATCACGGGTTCGAGTCCCGTATGCGCTACCAGTAATCAAAAAGCCACTGCGATGATCAGCAATCGCAGTGGCTTTTTGATTGAGTCATTGAGTAATTGAGCGATTGGGTGATTGAGTCATCGAATCATCGGATCATTGAATCATCGTCCATTGAATCAGTGAATATTTAAACGCTGCCTTAGCTATTCAAATGAATCAATGATCCGATGACCTAATCACCCAATGATTCAATGACCCGCCGATTCAATTCCTCACCGGCCCTCATTCACAATCCCTTCGGCAATGCGCTCGCTCAATGCGGCGATCGTCTTCGAAGGATTGTGTCCCACCGGCGCCGGCATGATTGATCCATCAGCGACGTAGAGATTCCGATACGCGAATGTCTCACCGAGATGGTTTACCACGCCATCATCGATGGATCGTCCGATTGGGCAACCACCAAGCGGGTGCGGAGTGATAGCCGCATCGGGCAACTGAATGATGAAATTCCCACCAGTCTTCTCCGCCAGCTTGCGATGAACTTCTTGAATGCCGTCCAGTACTTTGCGAGCACCGCTGCGGTCCCAGTTCAGGCGTAACACCCAATCGCCAAAGAGGCCGAAGAACCACCGCTCAACGCGAAACTTCCCGATGGGTTCGTCACGACCTTGCGCAAACCAGGGCATGAGGCTCTCGAACGGTTGCTGATTGAGTCCCTTGTAAAGCTCTCTAATCGCATCACCGAATCTTTGGGCATCGCCCTGAGGATTCTTGAGGTTCTCTTTGTACTCGAACAAAAGATCCGGAACGCCGCCGTCCTCAATCATGAACCGGCTGCCTTTGTAGTTGTTGGCGCCAAAGAAACGCAGCCCCGCTGTGATTGTAGGACCGCGTGAGGGATAGACTTTCCGTCCGGTATGAAACGCGGGACTTAGATAATTCGCATTCGTACACCACTTCGCGCCCATCATCTTGCCGAGGTTGGGCAGTGACTTGTGCTGTTTCTGGCAACGCAAAAGCAATTCGGTAGAACCGATTGAGCCGCCAGAAACCACCACCAGTCTTGCCGTTATCGACTCGCGTTTTAGAAGTCCTTGGGAAATGCGATCGAAGTGTACCCGGTAACCGCCGCTGATTGGTTCGATGTTACGGACGACGTGCAGCGCCCGCACCTCAGCGCCTTTCTTTTCGGCGCGCGGAATGTAGTTCAGCGCGAGCGTGTTGCGGGCCTCGACCGGACAACCAAGTTCACACTGCCCCAGATGTACACAAAATCCCTGTTGCAGACCATCGGCGTTCACGCTCATTACACTGTCTTCGGCGCGCGGTTCCTGTGAAGCATCGTAAGCGTAGTCTTGTTTGAATTTGATCCCGAGATCGAGCTCGTCATACAGCGCTCCGAAGCCGGCGAGCTGGGCTGCTTCCTTAAGCAATTTCGTGCGGTTGGAAAACTGGTTCGCGGGAATCTTCTGCGGTTGCAACACGTCGCTGACTTTCTTGTAGTAAGGAGCCAGCACGGCAAAGTTGATCTCAGGAGGCCATCCAGCGTTAAAGAAATCTTCGAGAGCATCGATGACCACATTGGCAAAGTGGAGTGAGCCACCGCCGACACCGGCCCCGGCTACTGTGCCGATGTTCCCGTGCTGCCGGATATCGAGCCAGCCGTTGGATCGCTCTGGGTGAGCCTCATTCCAAAGCCAATCGCTGCGCGTGATGCTGGGATACTCTTCACGCCGCCAGCGGCGACCGCGCTCAAGCACGAGGACGCGATAACCTCCTTCAGAAAGCCGCAAAGCCGACACCGCTCCGCCAAAGCCACTACCAATGATGATCGCGTCAAAGTCTGTAGCCATGATTTACCTCCGGGGAAAGGGTAATAGGTGAAAAAGGGGAACCGAGGAATTTGGACTCGAAATTTCCCTGCTTCCCCTTTTACACTTTTCCCCTTAGACCGTGAACGTGTAACCAGGATCGAGCTGTTGGAACTTCACAAGAATTTCGTGAATGTTGAAGGGATGCGTGGGCCGTCCGGACAACTTGTTGCGCAGCACCTGGAAGACGTGCTCGATTCCACCCGCGTCGTCGATGTCGATGTCTGCTACCCAGTCGTCGCCCTTGACGAAGAAGGTCAATTGTAAATTTCCATAGCGATCGGGAGTTTTGAAACTGCCAGCTGCGGAAAAGTTTGGCGGAGGGTGGTGAAGACTCTGATCAGCCGGATGAAAGATGCCTTCATCAATACTGTTTTTAGTTTCCTCGCGGAGATCTTTGCTGACCACTGCAAAAAAACGATCGCCACGAAGCTCTGTGAGTTCCTGAATATACGACAAGACGCTTTTTCCGTTAGCGAGGCCGGTGGATCCGGTTTTGCGAACGATATTAAAGAATCCTGCTTTCCGAATCGGGTCGAGAGCGTCGTAGAGAACCTTCCCTTTCTTTCCCTCGAACGAGAGTACGGCGGCGCTAGCCTTCAGCAATCCGGAGACGGCAGCTTCCAAAGCCGAAAATGCTGGAAAGTTGACCCCCTTAACTTTAAAAGGATCAATGGGCAGCGTCAGGCTCATTGACGTTATCCCGCTGGACTTCATGTTTACGAAATGGCTGACGGATTGATACGACGGCGGATCCACATCGAGTTGATAGAGTCCCTGGGGATCATCGGACAAATCTCGAACCTCGATCGTTTTGGCCCCGTTCCCAGGCACTCTTCTGAAATCGCTTAGAACTCTGTGACGCAGCATGACGTCGATCTTCTCGGCGATCCGCTTTCCATAGACGTCAAATACGTCAAGTTGAAGCGTGGCTTTGCTGGCCATTGTCTTTCCTCCTGTCGACGATTAAACGCTTAAACAAATGAGGGCGTGTCCCGAGACGTAAACGCTCAGGAGTGGAACGAGATTGCTTGCTTTAAATGATTCTTTCATCGGAAGTGTTTCGTGCCTCAAGACAGCGAGGTGGTTGGGGCAGTAATTGATTGCAACTTAAGGCTGGCCGGCGAGTGCACGAGGTTGCTCGGGAGATTCAGCCCGTGAAGAACGAGCGGACGGTATTACCAACGCCTTTAAATGTCAATAATCTATTAGGGAGAGAGCGGGTTTAGTGGTAGTAAGGCAGAATCGGCAGGACGAGTGAGGCTCGGCCGGGACCCCTCTTGGCACACATCACCCTTGCTGCGAAGATAATCTGTCACCCGAAAGGGCTTCGCAGCGGTCTAATACAGCTTGTTTTGAGAACTATCCGCTGCGGGATCTAACTATCTTTTGCTGCGATGATCATTACCGTGACCATGCTCGATCTGGCTTCGGATTTCGCCACCCGGCCATGTGGTGCTATGCACGTTCACATACAATGCGCCAGCGCGAAGAGCTGCCAAAAACTCGTCAAACTCTCCGGTGTTGAGTCCCTGATTCCTGGCTGCTTGCGTTGCAGGAATATTAGGACTGACATCGGCCGCCGCGATTGTTCCCGAAATTGTTGCCGGCGGTGCCGGACATGGCTGGGTTCCAGCCGGGCCGTTACCCAGGTTAGAGCAGAGAAAAACAGTGATACCACCGTTAACTCCTGTCTGGCCCAAATGGATATGAGCTTGCTGAACGCTTCCTTCCAAATCCGAATACTTTAGTGTGTAAGTGATTTCGTTCTCGGCCTTGTTGATCCGGGCGTTGAACTCGCCATTACCAGTGGTTGAGACGGAAGGCACCTCCTCATAACCTATAAGAAGCTCTCTGATGTCTTTAAAGCCTTGCGTAAAACCAAAGGCAAGAGCCGATGTTGAAATCACGACTAATGCAATCACACTCAATTTTTTCATTCGAGACCTCCAGAGAAAAGGGCCAACTCTAACTCTTACTCACAAGAGAGGAGAGTTGTGCCGCGCGGGACAAGCGGTTGTCAACATTTCACGATTTCGCTTTCGCGCCGCACGGGGTTCGTGAACAGATTGGCAGGGCAATCCCTGACCGGTTTGCAGGGAACTGATTAAAGGTTATTTTAAAAGTTGCAACGAATATGCCAACAACTACGCGGTTTTAGAGAGGGATATTAGCTGGGTTTCTGTGCACTTGTCAGTTATGAGATTCAGAAAAATTGCGGCTTTCGGAAAATCATCTAAAAAATTGGAGAATTGCATTTAAGAAGAATTGCATTCAGGAGAGAAATGGTTGCCGTTCGCGTGTAAGCGCAGGAGCGTCAAGCTCGTGGATTAAGAGTTTCGGAAGTTCTTGAGATCGGATAACCATTTTCACCATCACTTAGCCGACTGGGCCAAGTCTTTAGTGTTGACTGAACCGCGGATTTGAAGAGAATACCCGCAGCGTAATTGTTCCTCATTACTCAATAGGATTGATACTCACATGAAGCCCATTCGCCTCGCCTCTTTTGAATCATCACTGATTGTAATTCTCGTGCTGCTGGTTAGCGGGGCTACGATAACAACTGCTCAAACTGAAGAGACGGTTGTAGCCGTCGTCAATGGGCGAGAGATTAGCCAACGGGAAGTTGACGCCTTACTCATTGTCCAGGTGATGGGTTTAGAGCAACAACTCTACGCGATTCGAAAAGCCAACCTTGAGAACCTTGTGCTGACGGTGCTTCTGGAAGCTGAAGCTGCCAAGCGCGGAGTATCTGTGAAGGAACTGCGAAAGATTTTGACAGCAGGCAGCGTTGAAGTGAAGCCGGCGGAAGTCGAGACTGCGTACGCCGAGAACGTTGCAGCTTTTGGCGCCATGAGTCCAGATGAAGCTCAGGAGAGACTAAGGCTTGATTTGGAGACACAGGCTCGCATGGACAAGTACAGACAGACCCTCAAGGAGCTAAGACAAGAAGCCTCGCTTGAAATCTTCTTAAGAGAGCCGCGGTGGCCCTGGCGCACGATTGCCGATGGCTCTCCTGTCCTGGGCGCAAAAAACAGCGCGGTGACAATCCTTGAATTTGCGGATTTCCAATGCCCTTACTGTCGCAGCTCACAGAGCGTTATCAAGGAGTTGCTCAAAGCCTATCCTGATGACGTCAGGATAATTTTCAAACACCTGCCTTTGGACAACCATTCTCAGGCTTTCACTGCGGCCCGAGCGGCATTCTGCGCTGGAAAGGAAGGTCGCTTTTGGGAATATCACGATTCGGTATTTGCCCTACGAAAACTGGGGACGGACGACCTGCGTAAGGCGGCTGAAGAATTGAAATTGCCCCTCACGAAATTCGACGCTTGTGTGACTTCCGAAGATTCCCGCGAGGCTATAACCCAGGACAAGCGTGAGGCGGCGCGGTGGGGAATCGCCAGTACTCCAACGTTTATGGTCAACGGCAAAATTATTCAAGGCGCGACGGATTTGGATTTGTTTAAGAGCTTAATCGAGCAAGAGCTCGCTTCGGCTCGAGCCAGATAGCGATTAGCCGCTAATGTTCAAGATGCTAGGAGAAAGAAATGAAATCCTCACACTTATCGTTACTACTCGTGTCGCTACTAACTTTAACCTTTTCAGCTTCCGCGCAGGAACAGAAGGTTCCTTCAAAACCCGAGAGGGGGAGCGCTGTAATCGAAACGCGCGACTTATCATTTGAGGCGGCTGCCGAAAAACTTGTACGAGCGGCCTATGCAAAGCTGACTCGCTACAACAAGGCCTTCCTGCTCGTAGATGATCGTCGCAATCTGAGTCGGCCAAGCGAAGAAGCATATTTACAGTTTGAGCTAAGTAATTTTAGGGTGGGACCGATTCAGGAAATCTTAAACCTGCCGCATGATGAAGTGCTGCCGGCGGGGAAGGAAATCCTGCAACTCGGTCGCTCAGTTCACACGATGAATAATGCCGACCCACACGTCGCGTATTGGGCCGAGTGGTCCACTGAGAGCTATGCCGCCCTTTACAACCCTAAGTGGACTGTTAACGATCTGTTGAGCTACGAGCCGGCGAGATATCACGATGTCGGGTTCTATGTGAAGTACGACGTAGTGTTGAGATTCCACGGAAAAGTTCGGACCTATAGCGCAGTGACCTTGTTCCGCAATCCTTTTGGCTCGGTTGAAAACCTTAAGCCTGTTTTTTGGGACACCGTGGTCTCTTCGGCAGGAGCTTTCGAGAGTCTCTGGTATGAGCAAAGACCAGCCGTTGGCGAGGTCATTCAGAGAGTTGATAAGGCCGATCCCAAGAAGTCCGGTAGCTCTTTACGCCAGAAGGCGCCTGTTTCCCCGGTGAGTGGTTCGGCCGTGAATGCATCTCTCATTCAAGCAGGATGGATTACTCCTCTCGCAACTACAGAAACATCTTCAACTACTCCGTCCCTCGGGCCGGTTGTCACAAACACCACTGAAGACCGTAGGGAACATTCTTCCGGAGCGCACGGAGAGACGATCTCTTTTCAAGGCTCTTGCGAAACACTAAGCACTACCACACAAAATTGCCGTGTAAATTTTTATGGCATCTACGTCTATGAAAACGGGACCGTAACTAACCGCGTCTATCTCCATAGAAACTTGTACGACGAATCGAAGGGCACGCATTCAGGGCCGCGGGGAACGCCTATTAGCTGTTATTCCGGGTACGGGGTGGCTACTAAGAACTGTATCAATCCAAATTGTACTTTCACAGCTACCTTAGTGGGCGAAGGATTCGGCATGCAGATGACTGGCGGCGATGTGTGGCGCGGCCAACTTGTGCATGGTCACACCTGCAATATTCCTAAGCCAACCACCGGTGGCGGTGGCGGAGGAGGTGGCGGATGCTTTGAAGCGCCGGTAGAAATCGCGAAGGCTTCAGCCAAAATTCCTGCCCCCAATCTTATCAGTCCTTATTGTTGCGATCCGACAGAGCAAATGAATTGCTTTAACGGCGGCGGGGAATGGTCAGACTCGACCTGCTCCTGCTATTCCCCCATCGTGATCGATGTCGCCGGCAACGGTTTCAATCTGACGAATGCTGCGGACGGTGTGATGTTTGACCTGAATGCCACCGGCACTGAGGAACAAATCTCCTGGACAGCGGCTGACTCTGACGACGCACTACTTGCGCTTGATCGCAATGGGAACGGTGTGATCGACAACGGGCGCGAGCTCTTCGGCAGCTCAACCCCGCAACCCTATCTCGCTTCTGGCGAAACGAAGAATGGTTTTCGCGCTCTCGCGGTGTTCGATGGCGCTGAGAGCGGCGGTAATAACGATGGTCTGATTGATGCCAGCGATAGCATTTTCACCAGCCTCAAGCTATGGCGTGATAGCAATCACAACGGGACGTCGGATGCTGGCGAGCTGCAGAGCCTCGCAAACTCAGATATTCGCGTAATCGAGTTGAGGTACAAAGACGCGCGCCGGCGGGACGACAACGGCAACTGGTTTAGGTATCGAGCGAAGGTGAACGACGCCCAGGGCGGCCAAATTGGGCGCTGGGCCTGGGATGTGTTCTTACAAAAACCGCACTAAGGACTGACTAACGATCCAATTGCGTGGATCAGGTCATGTGCAACAGCATTGCGGTCTTCATATCGTGCGAAGGTTAGCGACGGTCTCTTGCTCAGGTGGGGCGCTGAGCGGGGATGTCTTTCTCAGAAGTGCTTTTGAGGAAACTAACCTTGACTGAAATGCCCACAGGCGCGGCAACCTGTGGGCATTTGCGGCAGACTGACTCGTAGTTGCTTCCCGAAACCAAGGACCCCAGGCGGGCGATGCCTTCCACTTTCCCGATCCAGCGCTCTCGTGCCGCACTTCCCAGACAGATCAAACGCCCGCGAGTTGCATACGCCCACTCACTCTTTAACTCTTATCACAACTCGTCATCGTCAAGGTTTGCCCGTGCTGCCGCCCGCACTTTGTCCGCAACCAGTTCGAAAGGGAAACCCTGCCGCAACAAATGATCGAAAAGGCTTTTCGCTTCCGCGCGATTACCCGGCCGGCCGCGCAATCTAACTCGCTTCTCAATCGCCCGATCAATTAGTTCGCTCTCCGAGGTTTCGGCAAATACCAGGTCCAGGGCTTCATCCGCTGTTTCCTTACTTACTTTTTTCAGAGTTAGATCGCGCTTTAGTCGTTGCCGCCCGATTGGCCGCTGCCGCACTTTCGCAGAGGCGTAGCCGATGGCAAAACGCTCATCATCCAAATAGCCGTACTCTGTCAACCGCGTCAACACTTCTTCGACGCTGATCTTGCTTGCGCCTTTTCGCTGCAGCAACAGTTCGCGCAGTTCAGCGATCGACCGCGATTTGGCAGAAAGCAGTTTGGCCGCTCGCTGAAAGGTCCGCTGCCGCCGTTCTTCAGGCGTGCTGGGGACAGTCCCTGCATTTCTTTTGTTTCGCAGACGCGCCATTGGCAATCAAAAAATTCCTCTAAAGCATCCAGCGATCCTGCCTATCATAATACGGAGGCTGGTCCTTGGGATGCTCTAGCTTGAATGCTCTGTATCGTTCATGCAGCCGCCGGTAGCGCGCGTCTGACGATTTCAAGGGACGATGAGGGATTGCTCGTAAATGATCCTCAATCTTGTGCATGTTCTTCGCTGAGAAGCGCCAGTCGTAGTTGCCCAACTCGTAAAGATTGATGAGGCCATAGCCTTTAATCCGTCCGGAAAAATCCACATACGGATCAAAATAACTCCAGACGAGTTGCCGTAAATTGCGAAAAACCGGCTTGCGCCCATGCAGACCCAAATCGCGAGAGCGTCCAATCGAACCCCATAATCCTTGCTGCTGGAAAACGAAGAGGACATGGTCAAGCAGGTCTACCGATTCTATATCCAACAGCAAGGGTGGGTATCCGTGCTGCTCGAGGATCACGGTCGCCGCTACGGCAGCTTCGAGGCAGTGTGCTTGATTACGCTTTAGCACCTCGCGGAACGAACGCATCGTTCTGCCGTTGCGCTCCCAGTTGTAGGGCATCGCCGTTAGGAAACGTTGTACTTGCGCGGGTGTGCGCAGCGATTCAATTATCTTTCGCTCGGCTTTGGTGAAATCCGCGAGCGCGGGCTTGTTCATTGCCATTTTACTTAGCAGATTGCGAACGCATTTCCAAATCTCAGCCTGAGATGCAACCGGGTTACCGGCGCTATTGCCACCCTGTGGCCTTGCCTCAGGCCGCCCCAGTGTTGTAAGAAATTAGCCAACAACATTGAGACACTCGACGCCCACAAAGCCACGCCAGCAATAAATTAGACGCGGCATTTCTCAAACTATAATCGGAGAATCTATGACTTCTATTCGCAGCGAACGAGCTACTGAACATCTGGGACGTAAGAATACTGACTATGAACTCGAAAACTATGGTATCCGCGGCGCCAGCAAGGTTTACTGGAACCTGACACCCCCCGAGTTGTACGAGGAGGTAGCGCGGCGCAACGAAGGGGTTCTCTCCAATTACGGAGCACTGATTGTCGATACTGGCGAGCATACTGGTCGCGCTGCGAAAGATAAGGCGATAGTGCGCGAGCGCGAGAGTGAAGCAAAGGTGTTCTGGGGTGATGTCAACAAAGATTTTCCGCAAGAGAAATTTAATGCCCTGAAAGATCGCATGATGGCCCATGCGACCGGTCGTGAACTCTTTGTCCAGGATACTTTTGGTGGCGCCGACCCCAACTATCGCTTGCCGGTACGAATCATTAATGAGCTCGCGTGGCACTCGCTTTTCGCGCGCACCATGTTGATCACCGATCCCCACGCTACAGGTCCGCATCATCCCGAATTCACGATCATCAATTTTCCCAGTTTTCAGGCTGACCCGCAGCGCGACGGCACGCGTTCGCCTACTTTTATCCTGATGGATTTTAGTCAGCGGCTGGTTTTGATTGGGGGCACTTCTTACGCAGGAGAGACAAAGAAGAGCGTGTTTTCGATTCTCAATTACCTCTTGCCGCAGCGCGGCGTGATGAGCATGCATTGCTCAGCGAACGTTGGTGAGGCTGGCGATGTAGCCATCTTTTTTGGTTTGTCAGGAACCGGTAAAACGACATTGTCAGCCGATCCCGAACGCAGGCTTGTGGGCGATGACGAACACGGCTGGTCTGATAATGGCGTGTTTAATTTTGAAGGAGGCTGCTATGCGAAAGTGATCAAATTATCAGCAGAGGCCGAACCGGATATTTATCGAACGACCCAAATGTTCGGAACGATTTTGGAAAACGTAGTCTTTGAACCAACCACGCGGGAAATCAATCTGGACGACGCCGCGAAAACTGAAAACACACGTGCTTCTTACCCCTTAACGAGTATTCCCAACATCGTGACCGAAGGTCGCGCCGGCCATCCGCAAAATATCATCATGTTGACGGCAGATGCGTTCGGTGTGCTGCCTCCGGTTGCACGCCTGTCTTCCGAACAAGCGATGTATCACTTCCTTTCCGGATACACAGCAAAGGTTGCGGGCACAGAAAAAGGAATTAAGGAACCGGAAGCGGCTTTCTCAACCTGCTTCGGCGCCCCTTTCATGGTTCTGCATCCCGGTGTCTACGCTGATCTGCTCGGCAGGAAGATGGGCGAGCACAATGCTGCCTGCTGGTTAGTTAACACCGGTTGGAGTGGTGGTCCTTATGGCGTTGGTAAACGAATGAAAATTTCTCATACGCGAGCAATGATCCGCGCAATACTCAACGGCTCTCTAGCAAACGTGGAAACGATTCCCGATCCCATTTTCGGAGTCAACGTTCCCGTCTCATGTCCCGCGGTTCCGCCAGAAGTGTTGCAGCCTCGTAACACCTGGTCCGACAAAGGCGCTTACGATCAGAAAGCCCGCGAACTGGCGCGTCGTTTCAACGAGAACTTCAAAAAGTATGAAAGTGGAGTTTCCGAAGCGGTGCGCGCTGTGGCACCTAAAGCAGATTAGCCCGGAGGCCAATTCATCGCCCGCCCACCCAGGACATGTACGTGAAGATGAAAGACTGACTGACCCGCACCCGCACCAGTATTGATGACGGTGCGGTAACCACTCTCGCTTAATCCTTGCTCATTTGCCACACGCGCCGCCGTGCGGAGTAAGTGTCCCAACATTATTTCGTCAGGCCGAGCAGCATCATCGAGCGACTCGAGGTGCTCCCTCGGAATCACCAAGATGTGCGTGGGTGCTTGCGGGTTCACATCGCAGATGACGACGCATTGATCGTCTTCATGGACCAACTCTGCCGGTACCTCACCGGCAATAATTTTACAAAACAAACAACCTGATTCTGCCATTCTGCTCCCTTGAATTCGATATGTGCTAATGCTTTAAGACGCCATCGCCGCAGCGTCTGAAGGCGCCGCACCCGAAAGCGGCGCCGTGACTGACTCTCTGAGACGCTGTATGTTTGCGCCAACCGCGCGCAATTTTGTTTCAATCCGTTCGTAGCCGCGATCGATATGATAGACGCGCTCAATTACTGTCTCTCCCTGCGCTACCAATCCCGCGAGGACGAGTGATGCAGACGCGCGCAGGTCAGATGCCAGCACCGGCGCTCCCGTCAATTGAGTCGGACCGTTAATCGTGGCCATCCGCCCGTTCAAATGGATCTTCGCGCCCATGCGCTGTAACTCTGAAGCGTGCATGAATCGGTTTTCGAAAACTGTCTCCGTGACTACTGATTCGCCCTCAGCTTGTGTCATCAAGGCCATGTACTGTGCCTGCATGTCAGTCGGAAAGAGGGGATGCGGTTCGGTTGTGACGTTCTTTGCTCTAAGAGTCGCGCCCCGCTTCACCCGCAAGGTGCTCTGATTAAGCTCCTCAATCTCGACGCCAACTTCACGCAATTGATTAATAACACTCGACAGGTGTTCCGGCTGACAATCTTTGATTTCCAAATCGCCGTCGGTAATCGCAGCCGCGACGATAAAAGTCCCGGTCTCGATGCGATCAGGAATGATCGTATGCTGCGCGCCGCCAAGCGTTTCCACACCCTCGATCTCAAGAGTCGAGGTGCCTCCGCCGCGTACTCGCGCCCCCATCCGGTTCAGCAACTCACAGAGATCGCTAATCTCAGGTTCGCGAGCAGCGTTGTTAATTACTGTCTTACCGCGCGCGAGCGTCGCCGCCATCATCAAGTTTTCAGTACCAGTTACCGTGACCTTATCGAAGGTCACAACAGCGCCGATTAACCGGCCATTGCTTGGCGCGCGTGCCACCACATTTCCACCTTCAAGCCGCACTTCCGCACCGAGCTGCTCAAAGCCCCTGAGGTGCAGATCAATCGGCCGAGTACCAATCGCACAGCCGCCAGGCAAAGAGACTTTGGCTTTTCCAAAACGCGCCAGTAATGGTCCTAATGCCAGGACGGAAGCGCGCATGGTTTTCACCAGTTCGTACGGCGCTTCAAACACCTCAATGTGAGCAGCGTTTATTTTGTGAGTTCGAAGTTCAGGAGTGAGAACTGTAGCGCCCAGGTCTTCAAGCAGACGGCGCTGCGTAATAATGTCGCGGGCATAGGGAAGATTGTGAAGCGTTACGGTTTCGGCAGTCAGAAGCGCCGCGGCCATACAGGGGAGGGCCGAGTTCTTCGCGCCGCTAATCGCAATGGAGCCTTTCAAAGCGCGGCCGCCGGAAATGAGAAATTTATCCACGACTCCGACAGATTAGATTAAAAACCGGAAAGGTAAAAGGGAAGAAGTTTTTCGAGTGGATTACCGTCAAGCCGCCGGAGATGCCAAGACGCAAACGAAGAATCGCAGCTGAAATTAACCAATTGCCTTAAACGTAAAATCGTAATGCTTTGGGACAACCTGCTTTGCCCTGGCGTCCCTGCTACCAAACCGATACGAACCCAAGTTGTTTCAGGGCCACGCAGAAGGCGCGGCAAGTTTTAGACTGCCGCGCCCGCTAGTGTTTGCTTCGTGTAAGTTTAGTAATTCGACCCGGTGCCTGTACGTTTAATCTTGATGCCGCCATTTGTGGTCATCGCGCGTACCGTTGGACCACCGCTACCGAGATTCACCGTCAGCTCGCGTCCAATCCGACCCTGGACGGTTACGGGGAAATCGATATTGAGATGCCCGTTTACCGTGCCGGTCTCGAGATGTCCGGAATAGTTTTCCGGTATCGCCATCACGATGCCCCCATTCGTCGTCTTCACGTCGAGTTCTTCACCACTCCAACTGGCGCCGTCTAATTCGACAACCAATCCGCCATTCATCGTGCCACCGCGAACCGTGCCGCCGACACGCTTCAAGACTACACCGCCATTGTGCCCGCTGAATTCGATGCGACCCGTCACGTCAGCGATCGAGATGCCACCGTTGTAAGCTTCGAGCGAAAGGTCGGAACGCCTGGGAACAAAGATCTCGTAACTAACACTCCACTGATAGTTCTTTTGATTCTCCGGACCAAAAGCGAATACTTTGCCGCCGCTGGTATCTATTCTGATTTGCTTTACAAGTTGATCGGCCTGTCCTTGAGAAGCTGCGGCCGCCTGTACGCGCGCCCTCACAAGAATTTCGTTTTGGTCCCATCCTTTGATGGAGACTCCGCCGTTCCTACTGGCATCGACTGTAAGCAGACCACCAGCCGGCATTTTCTGTTCACGAATTTCGCATTGGCCTACCAAACGATCGTTATGCCAGTTATCCCGGCAGGACAACGAACCATCTTTCTGGCCGTGCGCCAGCACGAAGGCGCCACTGAGGCTCAACACTGCGACAAACGCACCAAGTCTTAACCACTTATTCATGATCTTAGTCTCCTGGGGATGCTCCTCAAATTTTGTTATTTGGTTTCTTGCGGTTCTGTGAGGTAAACACCGGGCCAGAACTGAATATGGCAAAAAATGTAGGCGCGCTTCGAAGAATTCAAGAAAGCTGTTTCTGAAGCACCACGACGCGGGGAATGCCCTGTAAGTCAGGTCGAATTCCTTTCGGCAGCCATTCCTGCTTCTCAAGAAATGACTCAACTGCCGCCGCCTGATTAAAGCCTATTTCAATCAACAAATGCCCGCCCGGCTTAAGAAAGGCATCGCTTTCTCTTAGCACGCGCCGCACGACGTCCAGCCCGTCCGGACCACCGGCGAGGGCTTCGAGTGGCTCATGATCGCTAACTTCGCGCTGCAAACCAGCGAAGTCATTCTCAGCCAAGTAGGGTGGATTAGACACAATCAAATCAAAAGAGAACTCAGCGGGAGAAAGCGACGAGAAACAATTCGCGTGGACGAAAGTTAGTCGGTTCTCAACCTGTTGACGCAGCGCATTACGTTTTGCAATTTCGATTGCAGCAGCTGAGATGTCAATGGCGACCGCATGCGCATCTTTGCGCTCGTGCAAAAGAGTGATGGCGATGCATCCGGAGCCTGTTCCGACATCGCAAATGCTTGGCGCCCCAGTGCTTTGAATCATTTCCAGCGCCAGCTCCACTAGGAGCTCAGTCTCCGGACGCGGAATCAAGACAGCTGGTGCCACTTCAAATTCGAGACCGTAAAACGATTGATGGGCAGTGAGGTATTGCAGCGGTTCCCCAGCAGCGCGCCGCTTTAACAACTCCCGAAATGTTTGCAGCTGCACTTGCGATAGTTGTTGCTCGGGATGTGCGAGAACAAAAGTGCGATCGCGACCAATCACATGTTGCAGCAATCCGCCCGCCTCTCGTCGCGCTTCGGTAAGCCCCGCATCGTGGAAAATCTGCGCGCCCTCGCGAATTGCCTCCGCAATGGTTATAGTCATCACTCAACCGTCCGGATTTTTAGGAAGCATAACGACATTGAGACTTTCTCAATAGTACAACGGTACGAGTCTCGTTCCTCCCGTGAACGGCAGAACCCCCCAAGCCATCCGGTTTCGGGGGTTCTAACGTAAGAGGACAAGAGTTTAACCACGTTGGCCAAAAAAAGATGCACACCCTTTACAAAAGTCTGTTGCTCTTCGCGATGAACTGGCTTGATGCCCAACTAACGATCCTTTGGGTGCGTTTGAATGTGGCAAGCGAAGGCAACGCCCTCATGGCAAGCTTGCTGAACGTCGGGGAAGCGCCTTTCCTTGCTGTCAAATTGGCAATCGGAGCTTTCGCAGCTTACGTCCTCTATCGGTGCGCACACATGCCGCTGGCTCGGCGCGGAATGAAATTGGTTCTGGGGTTGTATCTACTTTTAATGATGGTGCATGTCGCGACAGGTTTTGCGGCCCTTGGCTGGCAAGCACCGGAAACCGTCGCCTCTTATTTGGGCGGTCTACCTCACGCCTTCCTCTCGCTTTTTTCCTAAATCGTCGGTAATTGGCCCTCTAAAAATTCCTCCTCTCCAGAGATCATAGGAACCGCCAGTAAATTTGGACCTCCTAAGTTGAGGTTCATCGCTCTGCACTTTTGTGCTAGCTGAAGAGTGGGCAGGTGGCGCTTGCCTCAAGTTGCTATTGGGTGGAAAATTATCTCCCGCACTCCCGGTGCGGTCGCCAGGTAAAAGGAACAACCCCCGTAGGCGCGGAGGGCATCCTAGAATCGCTCGTGTTGAGCAGTGAAATTAAATTCTTAGGAAAAAAAACCATGTATAGAATTACCGCACGCCAGATTTTTATTATCGCGTTGATTTCCGGTCTCTTTGCCGCCGTAACGGTGGCGATTGTCGACCGCGTCTCTAACCGCTTACAGCCGAACAGCGCCGCATTCTCCGAGGGGACGCCGCCGGGCATCACCGAAGTTACTTCGACCGACGAGCAGAACAATATTGAGATCTACCGAACGCTCTCGCCTGGTGTCGTCAACATTCATTCAACGTCGTATGCCCGCGACTTCTTTGGTTATGTCGAGCCACAGGAAGGTTCAGGTTCAGGTTCGATCCTGGATCAACAGGGCCACATTCTAACTAACTATCACGTAGTCGAAGGCGCACAGAAATTGGCGGTCAGCTTTGGCAGTCAAAAGAATTATGCCGCTGAAGTTGTCGGGGGCGATCCGGATACTGATCTCGCTGTCATCAAGTTACTGGAACTACCAAAAGAGGGTGTGACCGTGGTTCCGCTCGGCGACTCAGACAAACTCGTCGTCGGCCAGAAGGTGCTGGCGATTGGTAACCCGTTCGGGTTGGACCGCACTTTAACGACGGGTGTCATCAGCGGTTTGCAACGTCCCATCCGCGCGCGCAACAACCGGCAAATCGAAGGTGCGATTCAGACTGATGCTTCGATTAATCCCGGAAACTCTGGCGGACCGTTACTCGATTCTCACGGTCGCATCATCGGCATCAATTCGCAGATTCTTTCGCCCTCTGGTGGCTCTGCAGGTGTTGGATTTGCGGTACCAGTCAACATTGCCAAGCGCATCGTGCCGCAGCTGATTCGCTCCGGGCAGGTGGTGCGACCGAAGCTTGGTGTCACCACGCGAAATGTTGAACTTCTGAAGGGCCAGCTTGAACTTCCCGTAGCCGATGGCGTCCTCGTTTGGCAGGTGATTCCCGGGCAGGCTGGTGCGAATGCCGGCTTGCGCGGACTAACACAAACCGAGAATGGTGAAGTGGCCTTGGGCGACATCATCATCTCGCTGGACGGAGCGAAAGTCGGTAATGCGGATGATCTGTTCCGAATTCTGGATAAGTACAAGGTTGGCGATACCGTGCAGCTTGGTATCGTGAGAACCGGCCGGCGCATGACGATCCCGGTGCAACTCACTCAGGGACCTGATGTGCGACGCGGAATGCGCAGGCAATAACGCTAAAAGGTGCCGGTCTGATAGATCAGGCCGGCACCAACACCCTCGCCGACCCCCCCGCTATCTTGAATCAGACCAATCACTTTTTTAACCTGGGCTACGGCTGGCTCTGCAAACACTGCAGCGCCGAAGATACCGAACGCAAAGTTCGCGGGCCAAACGATCCCCCGAGAAACGAGATGCTTCCCTTCGCTTACTGGGATCCTCGCAGTCAAATCCTCAGTTGTCGCCGTTGTGGCATTAAGGAATTTATTCGCAATCCCTGAGCCGATTGCCGATTGCCAATTCCAGCTGAAATCGTAAATGTTAAAAGTTCAGAAGTCGGCAATCGCCAATTGGAAATCGGCAATATTCTGATTGGGCTTTTTTTGCCCCCCTTGGCGGTGAGCTTGACCGCTAAATTCACCTAACGATTCATCAGCAGTTGCTTAAACTGCACCACTCTCAGGGTCGGATCGCCGAAGCGTTGGCGATAGTCGCACCTGCTCCGTTCAATCACCTCGAGTGCCTCCGCCCGATTATAAACGGCAGCAATCTCCACTCGTCGCGGCGCTTCCGCCGGAAGTTGTTTATAAGTTAGAAAGTAATGCTTGAGGCGATCTATCAAACCTTTGGGACACCCGTCGATATCTTCAATGTGGCCGTAAGCGACATCTGAAAGAAGGACCGCGATAATTTTATCGTCCGCCTGACGTCCGTCGATCATGCGAAATTCGCCAATCGGTTTGGCCTGGAGAAAGAAGTTGCCGTGCGCAAATGATTTCTCCGTCAGAACGCAAATATCCATCGGATCGCCATCGCCTTCAATACCACTCACACCAGTTCGTTCGGAGCAGAGCGCACCGACTTCCTCGCCACAAAATGTTTGGGGAATGAAGCCGTAGAGCGTGGGACACATTGAGGAAAATCTTTGAGGGCGATCGACGCGCAAGTGTCCAGAGCCCTTGTCGAGTTCGTACTTAACTGGATCGGTGGGAACAATCTCAATGTACGCCCCGAGTTCTGCCGGAGCTTTCTCGCCGGGCGACACTCCATGCCAGGGATGGGCCTGAAAAAGGAGTTCGAAGAGTTGCTGCAGCGCTACGTCGTTGTTAGCCATGGATAACCGCGCTCCCTTATTGACCCGGACGTTCGAGGATGTAGAATCCTAGGACAATCTTTGTTGCATACAAAGTCTGAATTACTGAGCTTAAACAATCCAATCTTGGCTACTGCAACTCAAGCCATCACTGACGCCCGCTCCAGAGCAATTTCCTTGCGCTGGATCATCAGCGCGCGGGACGACTTGATTTGGTTTGTGGGATCGGTTGTTTCCAGCTACGCCTTGTTATTGCTTTATGTCCACAGCCTCATTCCTTTAATTCCGATGGTCGCCCTCTGGGCGATCCTGATCGATGCTCCGCACGTCTTTGGAACTTTTTCCCGCACCTATTTTGATCGAACTGAACGTCACAACCGCGCGCGCTTGCTCTGGGGTTCCTTGTTGTTCTTCCTGGTTGGGCCCCTGATGGTTTGGTTGGGAGCCGGCTTGATCTTCTTCTTTCTGGCGGCGCTGTGGGCTTACTACCACCTGGTCAAGCAGCATTACGGTTTCATGGTGCTGTACAAAAAGAAAAATAACGATCTCTTTCCGCTCGATAACGCGCTCGATCGTCTGCTGCTCCTGTTTGCCTTCAACTATCCCTTCGTTGCTTTCATTGCGAAAGATCCGGAAGCCATGGCCCGTGTTCCCCCCGCGCTGCAAAGCGCCGTCGGTGTCGTTGCTACGATTCTGCTCTTCGGCACGATCGCGTTAGGGGTTGCCTGGCTGGGTCGGCAAATCCAACGGGCGCTGGTTGGACAACCGCTTAATATGCCGAAGTACTTACTGCTCGCCGCTGCCATCCCGATGCATTGGATTGTGTTGCTGACGCCGATGCCGCACAAACCGATCGCGATCGTTGCCATACTGACCATCTACCACAACTTTCAGTATCACCGTCTGATCTGGTTTCACAATCAAAAGTATGCGAGTGCGGCAGGTGAGTCAGACGTTGCAAAGGCCCTGGTCGCTCGCTCCGAACTAAAAGAAAAATATGGCGCCGCGGAAATGATTAGCCGGCGCTTATTGTTCTATATCGCTTGCGGAGTCGTGTTTGGGTTGATCTACCAGGGGCCGCGGCAACTCCTTGGATACGCGAGTTTGCAGAACCACGCGACGGGCGCCGAAACTTCGTTTACGGTCCAGTTGGGCATTTCCTTCCTCTGGGGCTACGCCTTCATTCACTACTATCTCGACTCGAAGATCTGGCGCGTGCGTAGAGACGTCACAGTAGGCCAGGCATTGAAAATGGATAAGTAGCCGCTCCGCCGACTCAAGAGCTTTACCGGAAGAAAAAGCAAAAACCGAAAAAGGCGCCCAGAAAACGAAAAAGAAAAAGGAGGAAAAAAAAGAAGAAGAACCTAGCCGACGACCACCG
>JBPCMI010000223.1:0-7941 GCA_051002415.1 Pyrinomonadaceae bacterium | reverse complement strand
TTGAAATCACCCTATCCGCAAAGACGCAAAGAAACGCCAAACGCGCCAGGATGAATGGGCAAGGAAGAATGAGAACCCGATTCCATTCCGCAGGAACTCTTGGCGAGCTGGGCGTTTCTTGGCGTCTTGGCGGTGTGAAGGTAACAACACTCGCTCGCCCGCTATAAAGAAACTAATGACGCGGACGGCTTTCCTATGTGAAGATGGCTGAAATCTGAAATGGAGGCTTCTAACCTTGAAACGAACTTTTCCCCTGCTACTCACTGCCACGTTGCTTTTGACAATTGCTGCTGCAACGATGGCGCAAAATCCTCAAACCGTCGCTACCAGTGTCGCAGCCACTGCTCCGATTACGATTCAAGATCGCAATGCGCTGGCCAATCTACCGGAAGCAGACACATTCGTTTTCATTAATCCGCGCCGCATCGTCAACGAAGTTGCTCCGCGAGTGCTGTCCGAAAAGGACCTGGCAGGAATGCGGAAAACGTTCGCAGACATGAATCAGTTTGCCGGAGTCGATCCGTCAAAAGTGGATTTCATTGTGATGGCCGTTCGGTTTCGCAAGCCCACCGGGGATCTGAAGTTTGTTCCGCCGGAGTTTATGGCAGTCACGAGTGGCGACTTTAGCTCTGAGTCGCTGATGAACCTGGCGCGCATGGCCTCAGAGGGGAAATTACGTGAAGAGAAATACGGGTCGCGCACACTTTCCCTAATGACGATCGACCCCATCGCCAAAGAAGCTGAAAAGAATCCATTTCTTAAGTCTTTTTCAGAGGTAGGAATTGTGCCGCTCAGTGCCAACTCCATGGCAGTTGGCTCGCCGAACTACTTGCGAGCAGCGATGGATGCCGCAGACGGGAACGGTCGCATCAGTGCGGAAAGTCTCAATTCCTTGCTGCGTGATCCGACTGTCCTTGCCAGCGTCGCCGGTTCACCGATGAATTCGTTCTCGAAGAGCTTTGGAGTTTTCGGCACAGAGACAAACGTGCGCGCGCCCAAATGCGATTCCAATCTCGGCAACTTCTACGTCGCCCTAACGATGGACGCCACGAATTTCATGCTGCGCGGGGCGATGGGTGCAGACAATCCTGACACAGCGATGATCATGAACAACCTCATCTCCGGACTTCTGCGTCACGCCGGAGCTTTCATACCAGACAAGACCGGACAGTCTGTGATGAACAGCTTACAGGTCACTGCCAAAGACAATGAGGTTGTGTTGAGCGCCGATCTGCCGCAACAAATGGTTATTGATTTCATTAAGACTCAGATGCAACCGAAAAAGGAGGAAGCAGCGACTTCCACTGTCACAACGTCGGAGAAGAAACCGGCTGTCCGTCGCAAGCGCCGGAGACCGAAGCAGTAAGCAGCAACAGATTGCCGATTGCCGATTTCCGCCGGCAATAAAAGAAATTGGCAATTGGCGTCAACCAAGTATCGAATCCCGCAGCAGACGCACTGGTAAATCCTTGGTATGGATCCAGCAGCAGCAATTGCCGTCCTGACGGCAATGATCACACCCGCAGTCTTGATTTCCGCTTGTGGCAGCATGATTCTCTCCACGTCCGGACGACTAGGTCGTGTAGTTGATCGCGTTCGCGCACTTTCCGATCGACTGGAAGCGACCGCGGATCAGGCCGATCCGGAAGTAGCCCACGAGCGCCAGCAAATCATCTTTTTACAATTGGACAAGCTAACGAGCCGCGCACGCATACTGCAACGCTCCATGGTCACTTTCTATGTCGCGCTGGGGATGTTTGTGGCCACCAGTGTGGCGATTGGAATTGTCGCGATTGTCGATAAGCCGCGTTACAACATGGTACCCGTGATTGTAGGAATCATCGGCGCCTGCTTTCTCTTCTATGGCAGCATGCTCCTGATTTTTGAAGCACGTCTCGCGCTCAGCACGATCCACGTGGAGATGGATTTCATCTGGCGGCAAACAAAGCGTCGCGCTCCGGCTGACATCGTCGAACAACACAAGCCTCACTTCGTTCACTTTCGGCGACATGTGTGAAACTGTTTCGGGTTTCGAGTTTCGAGTCTGTTATCCACACTTAAAATGGCCACAGATGAACACGGATTCGCACAGATTAGCAGGAAGGCAATTCGGGGAAGCTTCGAAGATCGAGGGATTTAGTGTCTGCATCCGTGTAAATTAGTGTTCATCTGTGGCTTATTACTTAACTGCAGATGTTGTGTCTTAGTGTCTGATCAGTGTAAATCAAGTGTTCACTGTGGCGTAATTATTGATGTTCGCGAAATCGCCAAATAAACCTTCCTATTTAAACCTGCTCGAAACTGGGCAGTTGCTTGCGCGTGTTGAAGCGCTCGAGGCGATGCTGGCAAGCTGCACTGTTTGTCCGCGCGACTGTCTCAATAACCGGCTCAACGACGAAATTGCCGCCTGCTATTCGGGACGACAGCCAATCGTCTCTTCTTACACGCCGCACTTTGGCGAGGAGCCTGCGCTTGTCGGGACTTCGGGTGCCGGCAATATCTTCTTTGGAAACTGCAACCTCCGTTGCGTCTATTGCCAGAACTATCAAATCTCGCAAACACACAAGCAACAGATCAAAAACGAAGTGACGCATGAGCGCCTGGCGGCGATGATGCTGGAGCTACAGGCGCGGGGCTGTCACAACATCAACTTTGTTTCCCCAACTCACTTTGCCCCACAAATGGCGCGGGCGATTTTGCTCGCGGCCGAGCAGGGCCTGCATCTACCAATCGTTTACAACACCAATGCCTACGATGCCGTTACCGTGCTGCAGCGGCTAGACGGGATGGTCGACATCTACTTGCCTGATCTGAAATATGCTGAGGACGAGGCTGGTTACCTTTACTCGAAGGTCAAGGGCTACAAGGAGTATTCGCGTCTCGCGATCGCCGAGATGTTTCGCCAAACCGGCGCCGAACTGGTCTTTGATGATAAAGGTGTATTGCAGCGCGGCTTGATTATCCGGTTGTTGGTGCTGCCAAACGATATCGCCGGTATCCGTGAATCGATTGAATGGACCCGGGATACGCTCAGCCCGCGTGTGGCGATTTCGTTAATGGCCCAGTACTACCCGACTAACCAGGCCGCCACCAACCAGCGCCACATACTCTTGTCGCGACGCATTAGCGAATCGGAATGGTTGCGAGCCGTTAACGTGTTGGAGGAGATGGAAATTGATAATGGCTGGATGCAGGAGTTTGACGGTGCGGCCTATTACTACCGTCCTGACTTTTCTAATCCGGAAACGCCATTCCAAGACATCAGGGACTTTCAACAGTAGACCTTCGGTCTTTGGACTTTGGTCTTTGGTTGTTGATTGACGCTGGAAAAGAATAACTGGAGTCTGGCCGTATGAAAGCTACCTGGCAGAACGCAACAATTGCTGAAAGTGATAAGACGATTGTGATCGAAGGCAATCACTACTTCCCGCCCGACACAATCGCTTCAGAACATCTTCAACCTAGTGAGAAACACACTGTCTGTCCCTGGAAAGGCGAAGCGAGTTACTACGACGTGGTTGTCAATGGAGAAGTTAATAAAGACGCGGCGTGGTATTACCCCGAACCAAAAGCCGCTGCCGCCGAAATCAAGGACTACATCGCCTTTTGGCGCGGCGTTAAGGTTGAATGATTGGCGATTGACTCAATCGTCAATTCCTCCGCCGCTCACTGACGGCAAAATCGTAATCTCTCCATTCTCCGAGACGGCGGTTTCCAACAACTCCTTGCGGCGAATGTTTTCTCCATCCAGGAAAATGTTTACATGCTGCCGCAGCCGACCCTGTTCCGTGACTACGCGATCACGCAATCCCACGTGCAGCCCCCAGAGTTCAGCCAACGCCTGCTGCACAGTTTCCGGTGAAGACTTGAGCTCAATGCTACTCACGCCATTGGTGAAGTCTGTGAGAAAGCCGGTGATGTTTACCTTTACCATTTCCGATTGCCAATTGCCGATGGCCGATTCTGTTCCGTCGATAGCATCCCTTGTTTTCCAGGCGGCCCTTGCCAATAACTCATTCAAACAAGTTGCGAAGTAATCATTCCCTCAGAATACTCACAATCAGCAATCAGCAATCAGCAATCAGAAATCAGCAATCGCCAATCGCCAATCGTTTAAGGCAGGATTCCTTCCGGCACCAGCCAGGGATGAATGTCTAAGGCGAGGCGTCCCGCCTGCACCGCCGGATCAGTCTCCGCAAGTGCCTTGGCCTCCGCGAGGGAACCGACCTTAAAAACAAAGATGCCGCGCAAAGTGCCATTGTCACCAAACGGGCCGGCGACCACCAGCTTCTTCGTTTCTGCCAGACGATTGATGTTGTCCATGTGCGCTTTTTGAATTGCTTCGGTCTGCGGCGTCTTCTCGGGCGTCCATTTGTCGCCGCGCGTCAGGAAAGCCAGATAGACGGTTGTCATTGTTTCAGGCGTCGCCGTTCGCTTCATCACTTCTTCTGACCACCACGGGTGAATTTCGGTGTTCAGGTGTCCCGACTTTACCGCCGGACTGTTATCGGCCCACTCCTTCGCCTCCGCCGCCGATTTCGCGCACAGGATGTAGACACCGCGTATCTCGCTATCGTCGGTCAAGCGACCGGCAAGCACCGCATTGCCGCGCTCGATCAAAGAGTTCACATAGTTCATCTGCGACCGTTCGAGTGCCATCGGATTGGTAGTTTTGATTTCCTCCCAATTCGGCACTCGCTTTAGTAGCACCATTTGGAACTCAACCATTTTGTGAGCCGGCGGTGCCGTCTCTTTGTCCTGAGCTTTCTCCTGGGCTAATGCACTGCCCAGACTAATTATTACCAATAACGAAATGCCGATTGCTTTCTTCATCGAAACACCTTTCACGCTTGAACTTGCTCAACCGCAGCGGGAGCGGGCCGCTTTCCTAACCTGAAAATTGATGTAGTCGGATTACTGCAAGTTCACTTGAAACTTGAAACTTGAAACCTGAAACTTGTACCTAAGCCACGGTCGCTGTCTTCACGCAGCACACTTGGGGCAAACCTTCTTCGATCGCGTACCAGGAATTACCCGCATCGTTTGAACCGAACAGCTTGCCGTTGCGCGTACCGAAATAAATCCCCATGGGTTGCTGCGTGTCGCCGGACATGCCATCGCGCAAGACAGTCTCGAACGCGTTTTCCTGTGGCAGTCCGTTTGTCAGAGGCGTCCACGAATCGCCGGCATTGCTGGTTTTGTAGACGCGCAGTTTCGCCTCAGGAGTGCAGCGAAACTCGTCCGATTCGAGCGGAATAATGTAAGCGGTGTTCGCATCGTTGTGATCGATCTCAAGCGCGAATCCAAAATCCGAAGGCACGCCGTTGGCAATGTCGGTCCAGGAATTTCCACCATCATCACTGCGGTAGAGTCCCCAATGGTTCTGCAAAAAGAGTCGCTCAGGCTTGGAAGGATGACTCACGATCTTGTGCACACACTGTCCAAACTCAGGATAGCGCTGATCCTCCGGCAAGAACTGCGCACGCACACCAACGTTGCGCGCTTCCCACGACTTGCCGCCATCGTCAGTGCGATAAACCCCACCCGTGGAGATAGCGATGTGCATCCGCTCCTTGTTAGCCGGATCCGGAAGGATTGTATGCAGGCACAGGCCGCCACCGCCCGGTTGCCATTGCGGTCTATGCGGATGATCGTGGAGACCCATTACCAGCGACCATGTCTCGCCCGCGTCATCGGATCTAAACAAAGCTGCCGGCTCGACACCGCAATAGAGTGTCTTCGGTTCCTGAGAATTTCCCGGAACGATCTGCCAGATTTGCTTCAGCGATGTCTCAGCGTCGTCCGGAAACTTAACGCCGTAGGTTTCGGGTTCGGTCCACGTCTTTCCAAAGTCCTTTGAAGTGCTGAGGTAAGAACCCCAGTAAGAGCTGTTAACCGCAGCCCAAAGCTTGTTGCGGCCATCGCGGCCGTCATAATTCATCGCGTAGATGGCGCGCCCGGGAAAGTACGGACCACCTACCTCCCAATTTTTCCGGTTGCCATCTGACTTAAGAACGAAGGCGCCCTTCATGGTGCCGACTAGCAAGAGTTGATCGCCGGATTTCGGGGTTACATGATTTGTCTCGGGCATTGTGCTGCTCCAGAATGTAAATTATTTAAAAAAGTGATCTTCACCGCCAAGCCGCCAAGAATGGGCAAGATACCCAAACTATTCCGCGGCAAGGCTGCAAGACAATCCACCTGCTTTTGCACCCTGAGCGAACTTGGCGCCATCTTGGCCCTGGCGGTGTGTCGTCGCCTTTTGAAATTACGCGGGGCGACGAAGGTACGTCCTTAACACGGGAAGAGTTGCCTTACGGAGCAATGCTGCCTTTGCTTTCCACTCCGCTGCGCGACTGAGCTCGACCAAAAAACGGGTCTCGCCTGCTTCCAACACTGCTACCGCGGTTCCATCGCGATAAAGAACGCGGTTCGAAGCATGCGCCGTGATACGACCCCCTGGCGTGATGATCCCGACGAGGTTCAAGGGATCCGCAGCACTCACCGAAATCATCGTTTCGAGCGCGGGGGCTCGGCGAATCGAGCGCACGAGTCCCACTGCTTCCGGAAGGGCAAACTGCTCGCCCGAGATTCCGGCCACAAATCTGCCGCCGCGAATCTCGCCGCGCGCTTCCAATCGATGATAAGTCCGTAGCAGCAAGCGCCAGGGAATCGTCACTCCTTCGCGCTCGAGCAGACGTTTGAACACCACGCCATAACGCTTCAAAAAGATGCGAGCAATCTTTTCTACCGACTCCGGATCGACAGTTACAGCGGCCGGAGCAAAAGCTCTTCCCGAGGGTTGTTCGGCGGGCGCGCGCTTCGCGTTCGCAGAAGAGACGTCCGCGATCCCATTCCGGCGTTCAAGAATCGACCAACGACCGGCGGTAGCCATGTCGTAAACAGGTTGCCGATGTTTGCGACGCGCCGCCGCGTTGGTCTTGCGATGCGAAGGAGTCAGCAGCGCGCGCAGACCTGTAAAACTATCGGAGACCACGAGTCCCTGGGCGACTAACTCTGCAAGCGACTCTTCCACCTGGCTACGTAACAGTTTGGCGCCTTCCACAATGTCGTTAAAGAAAGAAGCTCCGCGCGTCTTCAAATAATCGAAAACAACCTGCGTCGTAGTAGAAAAACTGAGGTCCTCGAGAGACGGACGCGGGAAAGCCGAATTCCAAAGCGCAAAGTCTTTCCGGCGCAACAAAGCAATCGGCGTTGATCGCACTGGTCCGGAACCGCGCGCCTTTTCGCCACCGTTCTTTGATGCAACCCCCGGGGTCAAACGGGCCCAAACAACTTCACCAGACAGACACAAGGCATCAAGCCAGGACGGGTTGTATTCCAGCAAGCGACTCGGGAAAATTTCGCCTTCCCAAGCGGCGGCCGGAGCTTCAAAGCCCTCGAGCTGTTCGATTAGCGCCAGTAGACTTTGCGGTCCTTCCATCTGCTGGTCCGGGGTGACTTTTTGCCACGACAAGAGGAAGCGCACAAAGTCAGCACTTGAGACCGGCTCAATTTCCTGACGCAAACGATTCAGCGTGTAACTATGAATCCGCGCCAGCAAGCGTCGCGGGCACCACTCAGTTTCCTCCCCACCGGGAGTGAACCGTCCGCGAAGCACAAAACCTTCGCCTTCAAGTTTCAGGAGCGTCGCATCGATATCGGCCGTTGGCAGACCTGCGGAGATAGCCAGGCCTTTTGCGGTCACCGGCCCCAATCCTTCCAGCCGGCCGCGCAATAATTCAACGAGTGCGTCTTCGCGGGTCCAGCTTGTTTGCATCAGCGAGGCTGGTGCGGCAATGGGTGGATCCAAAGAAGCTTGGGGAAAAACTGCGAGTAGTTGCGGCAGTCGTTCCGCTGCAACCCAGAGCTGTAGGGGCGTCCCTGGGGGGGGGGGGGGGGGGCCGGTCACTCCTTTCTCCCTCGTACACCTCCCCCCCT
>JBPCMI010000222.1:0-22061 GCA_051002415.1 Pyrinomonadaceae bacterium | reverse complement strand
TAGCTTTCTCATGACAAAGGCTGAGGTCTTCCAGTAGTAGTTATTATTGTTCTTCTTTACCGAGAAGCGGTTGATAGTCGCGGCCCCTGATCGATAGATTACCCTGCCGTTGTCTAACTGCTCGTTGAGAATCTGAAGCATCGAGCCCGTCACCGGATCATCCTTCATCACCTCCCAAAATCCTGGCGGGCCGCCCCGATAGATTCGCGCGTTATCGTGGTGGTAGGACCAGACACCATGTTTTGCAATTTCGAGAACCTCACCTTTTAAGATTCGGAATCCGAAACGCACGGCGACATCGAGCTTATATTCCTTTATGAGGCTGATATCCTCATCGTCGAGCCTGTCTGTGAACTTGTACATCAGCGGCTCAACCTCAAGAACTGGAACCGCCCCTACCAAATCTTCAACACTGACTTTCTGAAAGGCGTCCGGACTAACAGTTGCGAGTCGATTGTCCAGCTTTGTGTAAGCTGAATAGAGCAAATGTCGTCTTCTGTTCCAAAGTCTTTTTAGAGGCGGTTCGGGCTCTTCTTCACCACGCTTGTTCTTCACGACCAGTTCAACACGAGCTATATCTGAGGCCGATATTTCGTCGATGATTCTTCGCACCCACTGAGGCTGGGAGTAAGAATCAAGCAGCAGCCCGATTCGCAATGGTTTCTTATCGGTTAACGATTGCTGCATGATTTGGGTTCAGAACGCGAAGGACACATTAAGACTAAGGGACTCTTCCAACTTTCAGCTTCTTGGCATTTAAGTGCGAGCAGTGTCTACCACCTCAAGCTTACAGAGCGGCTCTTCTGCAACAGCGTGGGAAGGATCCATGAACTCCCGGTGCCATAGCTCAAACATGAATAGGGCCCACACTGCCATTGAATGGTCCCTCCGGCCAGTCTCATGTTCCTCTAATAAGATATTCACGTATGACGGTTGGATGTAACCACGCTGCCTGGATTGCGATGAGGTAAGAGTGTCGCGGATGCGTCCGCGCAACTGCTTGTTGATCCACTCCTGCACTGGGACGCCAAACCCTTGCTTAGGCCGATTAAGAATCTCTTCCGGCACGAGATCTTTAACTGCCTGTTTCAGTAAATACTTCGTTTCATATCCCGCCAGCTTCAACGCCGCCGGTGTGCGGCCCATAAACTCAATCAACTTGTGATCGAGCAGAGGCGCCCGCGCCTCAAGCGACACCGCCATGCTCATTCGATCCACTTTCGTGAGGATGTCTCCTGGCAGGTAGGTCTTGCTGTCGATATACAACAGCTTGTCGATTGCTTCGTCGGTTTTAACGTTGGCAGCGAGTTCACGAAAGAGGGACGCTGTTTGTGTACTGTCGCCAAGGGAAGTCTTGAACTCTTCGGTGTAGAGCAAGGAGCGATTAAGGCCCGTGAAGATCGACATACTATCCAGATAACGTTCCACTGGATCTAGCGCAATATTGTGAAGAAAATTTCTTCCTTTGGCTTTGTGTGGCAGACGCTTGCTCAGCGGCTTCATCACACCCTTCCGCACGAAGCCGGGTACATGCGAGAAAATTCTCCGTTTTTGTTCGACTACATATCGCGTATAACCACCAAACACTTCGTCTCCGCCATCGCCGGAAAGCACCACCTTGACGTGCTCTCGTGCCAACTTGGAAACCATATACGTTGGAATCGCGGATGAATCGGCAAAAGGCTCATCAAAGTGCCATACCAGTTCGTCGACAATTTCACAGATATCAGGAGTGACGAAGAATTCGTGATGATCGGTGCCAAACTTTTTAGCAGTAAGTCGCGCAAACTCCAGTTCGTTGTAAGAGTCTTCATGGAAGCCAATTGAAAAAGTCTTTACCGGCTGGTCCATGTGACGGGCCATTAAAGCCACTACCGTACTGGAGTCCACACCACCGGAAAGAAAGGCGCCCAAGGGCACGTCAGAAATCAGTCTCAGGCGAACCGACTCATCGAGTAGAGAGCGCAACTCGTCAATGTAGTCTTGCTCATTACCCGATTGTGCAGGTTCAAACTCGAAGTCCCAATACTGTTGAATGGTGATGCGCCCGTCTACAAATGTCAGGTGATGTCCTGGGGGAAGTTTATGAACGCCAGTAAAAATGGCTAGAGGATCCGGTACATACCCGAGGGTGAAAAAAGCATCGAGAGCTTCCAGGTTTATTTCACAACGTACTTCCGGATGCCTGATAAGCGACTTGAGCTCCGAGCCGAAGACTAATGTGCCTTTTGAGGTCAGGCTGTAATACAGCGGCTTTTTACCGGCCCGGTCACGCGCCAGGAAAAGGGTCTGCTTACGGTCGTCCCAGATTGCGAAAACAAACATGCCCCTTAGCAACTCCAGGCACGCCGGTCCAAACTCTTCATAGGCATGAACTATGACTTCGGTGTCGGAGCGAGATCTGAAACGATGACCGCGCGCTTCGAGCAGGGGCTCCAGCTCAAGATAATTATAAATTTCTCCGTTAAAGACGATTGTGACGGACTCGTCTTCACCGGACATTGGTTGGTGACCGCCGGAAAGATCAATGATCGAGAGCCGGCGCATTCCCAGCGCAGCCGTTCCTTTGATTATCGTACCCTGATCGTCAGGCCCTCGATGGCGAATCGCTTCGCACATACTCTCGAGAAGAGCGGTCGCATTACGACGGTCAAAGCTGCCGTCGCGAACATCTCCTACGAATCCTGCAATGCCGCACATGCTTTCTTAAAACTCCCTGGATTAGGTCGCGCTCCCCGGTCGCACGCCCGCTAGATTTTCCGCGACCGCTGCCTCAGCTCGTCCTGTCAACAAACGCAATAAACTCTTAATGTCGACCAACGCCCGACGTCCTGCGGGAATAAAATAAAGAGCCAGAGCCGTAACTAAGACCACGATTAACCCGCATAAGATGCAGCCGAGCAGTGGGTTCTGAATGTGCGTTACCTGTCGAAAACACAAAGCAGCTCCCGCTCCCAGAGCGGAGGCAGCGGCAATCGGCGCTACGACCTTATAAATATCAACCGTGCGAACCGGGCCCGTCCTTCCCGCAAACCAATATAACAAATGGTCGATGAGGCAAAGGCGTCCAATGGCGTAGGAAATGGCAACGCCCAAGGGCCCCCACTTCAAACCCGCGAACACCGAGATTACTGAGAGTGGAGCATAGATAAGCGCCCATTGGAACATGTGATGAGTTCGACCTTGAGTGACAAAGAGCCAGTGCGTCGCGCTAACTATCGGCTGAAAGAGGCCGGCAATCGCAATAATGATCAAGATCCGGCCGCTGGCTGTCCATTGTGGGCCCAGAAGCAATTGAACCACCCAATCCGACGTTGCGATCAGTGCCGCCACACAGGGCATTGTCAGTAATGCCACCTTTTCCAGAATCCGTAAGAATGCCTCACGATAGCGTTCTGGCGAGTCCACTAATCGGCTCAGAGCAGGAATTGCCACTGAATTAAAAGGCTCATTGGTTCCGTCAGTAGGAATTGCGACGAGCAGACTGGCTTTCTGATAAAGACCCAGGTTCTGTGCTCCCCAATAACGACCCAGCATGAGAGTGTCCAGATTTTTAGCCAGCACGTTGATTGTAGCGTAGCCTGTAATGTTGCGACCAAAAGTGAGCATGGGTCGCACCCCGGTGCCGCGTCTCGGACGACCGGGAATCCAACCCGATACGATCCAAGTTCCCAGGGTGCTTGTTCCGATCAAACTAAGTTGACTGGCAACGATCGCCCAATAGCCGGCCCCGCTCCAGGCAGCGACGATACCGACAACGTAGCCAACCACTAATGCCACTGTGGAAATGGTAGCCAGAGCACCAAATCTCATCTGCCTCTTGAGCAGCGCTTCGTGTTGCACTGAAAGCCCACCCAAAATAAAGCCTGTCGCAACCACGATTGTGATCAGGATTAAGCGCGGCTCGCCGTAGAAAAATGCAATCCCCGGTGCAAGTGCGATGGCTAGAACCGTGATTCCGAAGCTAAGTAGTACATTGATCCAGAACAGAGTGCTTATCTGCTCAAAACTAATTTCAGCTCTCTGCACCGTAGCCAAAGAAAGCCCCATGTCTTTGAACATCGTCATGTAGTTCGTAAAGACGATAACCATTCCTATCAGACCATAGTCCTCCGGAGTCAGGAGGCGAGCCATAACGATCGTCGCTACTAAGGTAATAAAGAATTTCAGAAGGTGCGACGTCATCGTGACGAAGCCGCCCCGCGCGGTTCGACCACCGATATCGTCGTTTAAGTGATCAGTCTTGAAGTGTTCCTTTTTCTCTCGCTTAGGTACACCCTGACTTTCAAGCTGTGGATCGTTGGACATCAAGGATTACTTACTGTCGAGGCTGGTTTTGGGGCCACGGTGGCGAAAGCGGATAAAAGCTTCATTTGCTGTAGATGGTCACGGCGCTGTTCGCATGCTGACTTTGGGCTGTTTGGTAAATTCGCCTCAAACAGACAGCGTAGGCAACAAGGTAGTAGACGTACCACAAGTAAGCAACTGAGGCGAAAAAGCTGGCAAACATGTAGGCAATTAGACTTGCCTGAAAAGCAATCGCAAGGTAGTAGAACCGCGGCTTTTTCTTCATGCCGCCATTCTCGCGTTCGATCACCCGGAGCGGTTTTAACGGCGCCACAACGAACAGCAAATAGATTATCGCAGCGGCAATCCCCATCTCAGCCCCCACCTGCGTGTAACTATTGTGAGTAGCTTTAGCTCGGTTTGAATACAAAGAGTAGTTACCCATGCCGATCCCGAGTAAGGGATGTCTCACCGTTAAGAAAACTGATCTTTTAAGGTCGTCGAAACGCGCCATCGCTGACTCATCTTGCGTAGTTGAAATCCGGCTGCGAAAGGCGCTCGGCGCAAAACTAACCATAGACAGGATCGCCAGCAGTCCCAGCATCACGCCGATAGGCCGACCTCGGGGCATGAGTTTCCAAATTAAGAAACAAATTGATCCAACGAGGGCTATGAAACCTCCGCGCGAAAACGTCACAATTACGCCGAGCACCATCAACAGACTACAGAGTATGTAGGCCGCCTTTTTCAGAAGACTTCGGCTCGCAAACATAAGTCCCAATGAAATAGGAATCATCGTGACCAGGTGCAGCGCCAAATCGTTTGGGTTTTCGAATATGCCACCAATGACTCCAGCAATGCGCCGCCCTTGCAAACCAAGGTTGCCAAGGCGGTAGTCGTTGATGGCAGCGACACTTAGAAAACATGATGCGGATAGCGCCAGCAAAAGCAGCGCTCTCAAGCGCTTCTCGGTGCGCACTACGTTCACCATCACGATGAACATAACCACTACCTTGAGGTATTCAGTTAAACTACCCCACGCTACCGTACGGTCAAAAGCAAAAGGAATTGAGAGAAGAGCGGTAACCACCAGCAGCAAGAGCAGGATAACTTCGCGCGGTCTCGATGTGAGGCCTCCCTCAAGTCCCATCTGCGTGGGCACGAAAATAGCTACAGTGAAGAGTGCAATCCAGAAAGCAATCGTGGACATCCACGTGAGAGCCGGAAAGAGTTCGTAAGGGCGAAAGTAGAGTACGAACGTGAACAAAAAAAGACCCGCGAAGCTCAGCGCGTGGCCCCGCTTCAGTATGAACGAATTTTTAGGGACTTGGGGGGCGGCCCCGGCTGGGACGTGGCGCGAGGGAGATCTGGAAAAAGACTCCCAATCCTTCCCTGCTTTAACCTCTTCACGCGGTGCGTCGCTGAAGCTGCGATCATTGGAGGGGTTGGAATCTGGAAAGGTCGACGATCGATTTTCGCTTCCGGGAAACGAGCGATCCTCTTCCGAAACGTCCTTAGAGTTCCTGCGAGGAAAACTTTCCCACGCGTCACCGAAAGTTTCTTCAGTGGACGACTCAGAGGAGCGAGGATTGGTAACCGGATCGTAATCTGACAATCCGAGTTTTGAGGGCATTCGTAACTCCTCGTGTAACGCTAGGATAATTTAATCATCTTAGCCTCTACCAAAAAAGTAAAAAAGCTGCGGCGCTTTCTGCGCGGCAGCTTCGAATCTTGAAAGTCTCGTAACCAAGGGACCGCGAATCCCACTCCCAATCGACTAGACCGCGACCTCTTCCTGCTCGTTAGCCATCACTAGTTCGCGTACGCGTTCCCGCAAAGCTCCTTCAAACCGTCTCGCTTCTTCAACCTCTGAAAACGAGAGCTCCCGGAGCTCTTGCTCAATGCGCCGCCGATAGTCTGACACGAGGGAATCAGAAACCCCTAACACAGCCGCGACCTCCAACTGCGTTGAATGTTCAGGGCTTAAGTAGCAATGCCATAACACGCCGAGGATGCGGTTGTATTGCTTGATCTTGCCGCGAACTGTCTCGTGGAGGCTCCTCAGAAATTGGTCGACAAACCCGGCCGCTTCGTTTTCCGACTCGCGGCGCAACAGGCCCTGCTCGGGATTCTCGCGCTTGTCGACTGGCTCAAAATGGTTTTCGTTATCGCTGTCGTCGCTGTCGAGCGGAACGAGGTAAATATCCATCACCGGCAGGCGCGACATCACCAGGCTACGAAGTGTGCGCACGTCGGCTGGTGAATCGATCGCATCCAGAACGGAGACAATCAAATCTTCCAAGTCCGGATTACTGATTACGACTTGAGAGTCGCCAGTGCAACCGACCATGCGCGTATCGCGCGCCCGTACGGAAACCATGTGCGCCCGCTGTTCAAGCTCATGTGAGTCGCGACGCCGCTTTCCATCCGGCCACTCGCTCAAGCCATAAACGCGATCGGCGAGGCGCCGGTGCGGCTCGTCATCTATCCCGCTGGAGTCGAAGCGGCGAAAGTTGGAACTGGACTGGATCAACGTCGAGATGCGACGCGCCAGGCGATAGCTTTCCGGGTGACGCTTTCTCAACTCAGCAGTCAACAGGTTTGTCAGCTCAATCTGACTAATCTCACATTCAATTTCGTAATCGGTCATCTCCGACTCAAGGTAGTGCTCGAACCGGTTCTTGCTGAGCAGTTGCACGAACAGTTCTTGAGTCAGATCGGTGTAAGCAGTTGAGGCGCCCTCTTCAATTAGCAGCCCGGCGCTACGCGAGGCCCTTACCAGCGGATGGTGAGAAACAATGCGATGGAGTTCCGTCCAAAGGCGGCCGACATCTGACGAGCGCAGACTTTCAACCCACTTGCCACTCTTAGTCTGGCGTTCATTAGGCCGGCGGGTACGAGGTTTGGTTTGCTCGGATACGCCAATCTCGGTCTCTTTTTCGATTTCGGAAGTTGTGGATTTCACAGGATTGTCCGTTGACGCGGTGTTTGGAATCGGGTGTTAAGGCGGTGAGTGGGGCAGTCAGCGGGATGATTTGGTGCTTGGTGCTGAGCTAATTTTGGGTCGTGTCCGAAAGGGTTAGCTGCTAAACCGGGCTTTTTGGAGGACCAGGCTCAATGCTTCTATTGATTGAGCGTGCCTAAGGAACTGCCAGTTCGCTCTTTCGATGGGAAAGGAGCTGGTCTTTTATTGCAACAATTTGAGAGTTCGCTCAAACTTGAGCCGAAGACGAAGGGAGTTTCTTCCTGGCAAGGGGTCAAAGAGCAGGCGCTCTTTGCCTTTAGCGGGTGCCATAGTAGCAAGAATCCAACTGCCGGGCAACAAGTTTTTTCACCCACGCAAAATCGCTGAAAACATTAGAGAAAAGCTTCTTTGAAGGGTGCAAAAAGTCTGGAATACCGGGGGCATTAATCCTATTCAAAGGTTGATAACAGAGCGTGAGGCAGTTTTGACGGCCACGGTGCCCCTTTGGCCTTTCCTCCGGGATGCGTCTGCAGAGTTATTTATTAGGAATATCGCCGTAAAAGGGAGCCTGGGTGTCGGCGTGACACCTGGGAGTTCAAATGAGAGTCTCAAGCACAACTTCGTTCATTAAAGCTCCAAGTTGTCCTTCATCAAATATCTTGCTGTCGTTTCGTATGAAAACCCTTTCACCCGAGATCATGAATCTGATTGGGCACCATCTGGCTACCTGTGATTTCTGCAATGCTGAGGTCCCCCTGCTCGCTCACTACCGGCCACCGGTAAAAGGTGAGTGCAAAGCCCCGGAAATTCCCATCAATCTGAGAATCCTCGCCGAATCCCTGCTGGGAAAGAATGCTCGCGAACGTCGTAAGTCAGAGAAAGAATCTCTGAAGTATGGCCTCGTGGCCGAAGGCTAGTTAGCCGAACCTGAACCAGTGCCTATTGCATTCCGCGTCGGTCCTGAAGGCAGATCAATTTCAAAAACACTTCCCTGGCCCAACTCGGATCGGACGCGAACCTCACCGCCATGCGCCAGCGCCAAATGCTTGACTATCGCTAAACCTAATCCGGTACCACCGAGATCCCGAGAGCGGGCTCGATCAACTCGGTAGAACCGCTCGAAAAGTCTCTCGAGATGCTGAGCCGGAATTCCCTCGCCCGTGTCTCGCACGCGAATGCGACTGCGAAGACCGTTTTCACACTCAATCACGACCTCGCCCCCATCCTGATTAAACTTAATCGCATTCTCCACCAGGTTCGTCAGCATCTGTTCCAGCCGGCGGGGATCGGCAAGGACTCTTGTGCCGGGGCTCACTTCGTTGCGGACCGCAACCTGCCGCGACTTCGCCTGCGCGGCAAGGGATGTAATCACGTCATTTGCGAGAGGCAGAAGTTCAACCCTTCGTGACTGCACTCCGGTGGTGCCACTTTCGATTGCGCTTAGCTCCAGAATGTCATCGATCAAATTCTGCATCCGCGCGGCATTCCTACGAATTATCGCCAAAAATCGCTCGCTATTTTCCGGATCATCGATAGCTCCAGCTTCTAGCGTCTCTACGAATGCGAGGATAGCGGTCAAGGGCGTGCGCAGTTCATGAGACACATTGGAGAGAAACTCCTGGCGCACGCGCTCGAGCTTTTCCAGTTGCGTGATGTCAAAAAACACACCGATGGCACCCGCTGAAGTTTTCTTACCCGCTACACCTAACGGCACGACTCTAAGATCAAAGACTCGGCGGCCAGGATCATGAATCTCGACTTTCACTTCCGAGCGTTCGTTTCCCTGCAGTGCTTCGAGAAAGGCACTGTAAATCGCCGGGTTGCGGGTCAACTCCGTCAGCCGCCGTGAATCAAGCTTGCCGGAAGCCAGGTTGAAAAGCCGATAAGCTGCCGGGTTTGAGGCAACTACTCGGAGATCGCTATCGACAACCAGGAGTCCTTCGCGCATGCCACCGAGGGTGGCTTCGAACAGTTTGCCGAGCGCAAAGATTTCCGGCGGTGAAGTTTCGGAATCCTGGTTGTTGTTTTCAGAAGTTTCGGCAGGTTGTTTAAAGGCTTCGCGAAAAAGCAGATTTCCAGCCAGGAAGCCGGCCAATAGGCTTAGCGCCATTAGCGCCAATGCACTGGCCCGGAATGTAAGAAAGAGAAGGATGAAAGCCGCTAGCAAACTGACAATGGCAAACAAGAGGATGAAGCGTCTGGTCACCTTACGAACTTTAGATCACTTATTGCTCTATGTCTTGCCGGCGCATCCCGTAAAGCGATAGCCGACACCAACTACAGTCTCGATACAATCACCACACTCTTCCAGCTTCTGACGCAAACGCCTGATGTGCACATCCAAAGTGCGAGCGTCGCCATAATAACTGTAGCCCCAGACGCTATCCAGCAGCTGCTGCCGCGTTACCACGCGGTCCGCGCTCTTCGCCAGGACCGATAACAAACTAAATTCCTTATTGGTTAACTTGATCTTGCGGCCGTTGCAAACAGTGCGGATATCAGCGAAGTCAATCGTCAGCTGATCGTCTTCATAGTTTTGCGAAGTAGTTTCATCAAGGCGACGGAGCACTGCTCGCACGCGAGCCAGCAGTTCTCGCACGGAAAAAGGTTTGGTGATGTAGTCGTCGGCGCCCAGGTCTAGTCCAGTGACTCGATCCGATTCCGAACCTTTGGCCGTGAGGATAATAATCGGGGTGCGCCGAGTTAATGGCTCGCGGCGAAAACGGCGACAGAGCTCAGTCCCACTCATGCCCGGCAACATCAGGTCGAGCATGATCAACATCGGCGGATTGCGCTCGTTAAGAGCTTCAGTGAGCCCCTGTTCTCCTGACGCGGCGACGATCGTGTTGAGACCTTCACGCTCGAGGTTGTATTTCAGACTCTCAGAGATGTCCGGATCGTCTTCAATTATTAAAACAGGTCGCGCCATGAAGTTAATTACTGTGTTTGATGAACGCCGCCTCAGCCATGTACACGGTTAGCTCACAGATGTCGGTAACATAATCGCCAATGCGTTCGAGGTGTTTGGCGATAAAGATAAGCCGCGCGTTGCGCGTCGCTGTTGCTGGCTCGGAAACCATCCTTTCAATCAAGCTATGAAAGATTTGATTGTAGAGTTTGTTAATTTCGGCATCGCGCGTAATGATCTCGCGGGCAGCCTTGGCATTATTAGACGTAAAAGCATCCAGCGCCGCTCGTAACATTGAAAATGCCACGTCAGACATGGCGCGCAGTTCCGCTGTTTGTTTCAGCTCAGGCTCGTTGTTTAGATCGATAGCAGCGCGGGCGATATTGCAGGCATGGTCGGCGACGCGTTCCAGGACAGGCGCCATTTTGGCTACTGAAATCACGAAACGCAGATCACGCGCGGCTGGTTGACGCAACGCGATGATGTCAATGCACTGCCGATCGATTTCAACTTCGATGCGGTCGATCGCGTCGTCATGATTCAGCACCCCGCGAGCCAGATCGCTATCCCGCTCGACGAGAGCAGCCATCGCTTTTTGCAAGGCAGCCTCAACCTCTCCGCCAAGCAATAAGACGCGGTCACGAAGTTCGTTTAGTTCGTCGTCAAGATGTCGATGGTGATCCATAAAAGTATTTTCGATTGGCGATTGCCGATTGGCGATTTCTCGGTACTGGCTCTCGTCCGGGCCACTCTGCCCTAAAGATGTGGTGAACCGACAGGACAATCGGCAATCGGCAATCCTTTATCCAAACCTCCCCGTGATGTAATCCTCTGTCAGTTTCTTCTCCGGATTGGTAAACATTTTTTCCGTGGGATTCACTTCAATCAGCTTACCAAGAAGGAAGAAGGCCGTCGTGTCCGAAACTCGCGCCGCCTGCTGCATGTTGTGAGTAACGATCACAATTGTGTACTGCTTTTTCAGCTCAACGATTAATTCTTCAATCTTGTAAGTCGCCACCGGATCCAATGCTGAAGCTGGCTCATCCATCAAGACAACTTCCGGCCTGATGGCAAGCGCGCGCGCGATGCAGAGTCGTTGCTGCTGACCGCCGGAGAGACTTAGCGCCGAAGACTTCAAGCGATCTTTTACCTCCTCCCAGAGCGCGGCATCGAGTAGCGCCTGTTCCACCCGCTCGGCGAGCTCGGAATTGCTCGAAGTCAGCCGGTTAATTCTCAACCCATAAGCCACGTTATCAAAAATCGACTTCGGAAACGGATTCGACTTCTGAAACACCATACCTACTTTGCGCCGCAACTCAACTACGTCAGTGCCGGGGGCGTAGATATCGCGGTCATCAATGCGTATTTCGCCCGCCACGCGCGTGCCGGGAATCACGTCGTTCATGCGGTTGAGCGTGCGCAAGAATGTCGACTTACCGCATCCAGAAGGGCCGATGAAAGCCATCACCACGCGTTCAGGAATCGTTAGGGAGATTTCATGAAGCGCCTGGACTTTACCGTAGTAAAAATCGAGATTATTGATGGCGATTTTAGTGGTCTCGCTGGCGACAGCGCGAGACGAACCGGTAGAAGTGCTTACCGCAGTTTTGATTGTCGGAGTAGACGACATCGCTAAAATTTCTTTCGGGTCACAAATCGCACGGCGATATTAATCGACAAAATCAAAGTCATGAGCACGAGAGTCGCGGCCCAAGCTTGTGCATGCCATTCATCATAAGGTGAGATCGCGTAGTTATAGATTTGCACTGTCAGCGAGGCGATTGGTTCATCGAGATAGTAACTAAAAAACCTGCTGCCGAAGGCTGTGAACAACAAGGGCGCTGTCTCGCCGGAAATTCTCGCGATCGCCAGCATCGCCCCGGTTGCAATGCCTGAAGCCGCGGCCGGAACTACCACTCCCAATGTGACTCGCCATTGCGGTGCCCCAAGGGCAAGAGCTCCTTCGCGGAGACTATGAGGCACCAAGCGAATCATTTCTTCAGTCGTGCGCGCGACGATCGGAACCATGATCATTGCCAGGGCCACGCCACCGGCGAGCGCTGAAAAATGCTTCAACGGTACAACCACAATCGTATAGACGAAGACTCCGGTTACGATTGAAGGTATGCCCGTCAGGGTATCGACCACAAAACGAACCATGCTGCCAAACTTTCCGTCGCCAAATTCGGAAAGGTAGATCCCAATTGCAATGCCAACGGGCATACCGATTCCGGAGGCGAGCAGCAGGAGGACGAGTGATCCGAGAATTGCGTTTCCAATGCCACCGCCCTCGCCAACGGGCTTGGGACTATCCGTCAGGAAAGTGAAGCTCAGCGACGAAATTCCCTGCATCGCGATATAACCGAGAATGATCAAGAGGATGCCAACTGCCGCAATCGTGCAGATTGCAGTTAGGGTCGTCATGATGGCGCTTCTGCTGCGCCTAATTCGATCCGCGCGGTTCATCTCATCTCGTAACGCAAACTCTTAATCTTCCGCCTGGTAACGCAAACTCTTAGTTTGCGATCAAAAGCCCCTCAAGCCCGGAAACGCGAACTAACAGTTCGCGTCACGCCGCCCTCCCAACACCGCCGGTTTTTCTCGTTACGTTCCAAACCAGCACTCGCGCGATCGCGTTAACGACAAACGTGACGAGGAAAAGGATCAGCCCTAGTTCTACCAGCGCGCTCAAATAAAGATCCTCAGTTGCTTCCGTAAACTCGTTCGCTATCACTGAAGCAATTGTGTAAGACGGAGCGAACAACGAGGCGCTGATTTGCGGACGATTCCCGATCACCATGGTTACCGCCATCGTTTCACCAAGCGCACGACCCAGGCCGAGTATCACTGCTCCCGCAATTCCCGGCGCACCATTCACCAGGACCACTCGCGTCGTCTCCCATTTGGTGGCGCCTAACGCCAGCGCAGCTTCTCGCTGCGAACTGGGAACAGCTGTTAACACATCCCGCACAATCGCCGAGATGATCGGCGTCACCATGATTGCCAGAATCACGCCACCGGTTAGCAAACCGATTCCCGTGACCGGACCGCGAAAGAAAGGCGCCCAACCGAGCCAGCGCTCAAGAGGCGGACCAACGTAAACGCGCAAAAAGGGCGCAAGAACAAAAATTCCCCAGAGGCCATACACGACCGACGGAATCGCCGCTAGCAATTCGACCAGGAATCCAAGCGGCCGCGCGAGGTAATACGGCGCCTGCTCCACCAGGAAGATGGCGATTCCGAGCGAGAGCGGTATGCTGATCAGAATCGCAATTAAGGAAGAGACGACCGTGCCATAAATGAAAGGCAACGCTCCAAACTGTCCTTTAACAGGATTCCAATCTGTTCCTTTGATAAAGCCAAAACCGAATTGCTCTAGAGAAAGTCGCGCTTCAAACGCGAGCGCCACAATCATCGCGAGCACAAGAAGCAGCACTAGAAACGCGGCAGTAAAAAGCAAACCACGAAACACTGCGTCACCCGCATTGCCAGTGGGTGAGGCCGCGCGACGGAACCTTGCCCAAAGGCCGACGACTTTTCTTTCGTCGGTCTGGTGTGCGCTGTTGCGATTCATGCTAATCATGGGAGGACGACTGGTTTAGCCGTCATCCGACATCGACTATCTCAATGGCTTGCCACCAGCAACTATCGAATTGATCTTGGCTTCGGTTCGTTTCACTATCTCGGCGGGTAGTGGGGCATAGTTCAGTCCCCGGGCAAACTGCTCGCCGTCGTGAATTCCCCACCAGAGAAAATCGACCAAAGCTTTTCCTTTCACAGCATCACGTTGTTCTTTGTAGACAAGAATGTAGGTGTAGCTGGAGATTGGATAAGTGCCTTTACCCGCAGCGTCAGTTATCGAAACCCGCAGGTCGTCAGGCGTTGCCGGCAATGACTCGGCTGCCGCGGCGGTTACCGCATCAAAGCTCGGTTCGACAAAGTCGCCGGCTTTGTTTTTGAGAAGAGCCACCGGCAGATTGTTTTGAATCGCGTATGCGAGTTCCACGTAACCGATCGTGTTTGGAGTTTGCTTCACCTGACCGGTAACGCCCTCGTTTCCTTTGCCGCCCAAACCGACGGGCCATTTCGGTGAAGTACCCGCCCCCACTTGCTCTTTCCATTCCGCGCTTACTTTTGAGAGGTAATCGGTGAAGACTGCGGAAGTACCGCTCCCGTCGGAGCGATGAACTACTGTGATCTCCGACGCGGGTAGCGTCGCATCAGGATTGTCAGCCTTGATTCGCGGATCGCTCCACTGTTTGATCTTCCCTAAGAAAATGTCCACGGCCACATCAGGAGAAAACCGCAAGGGCTTATTGATGCCTTGCAGGTTGTAAGTAAGAACGACTGCACCCAACACGGTGGGAACGTGCATGAGTTCTCCCGGCGCGCTCTTCAGATCTTCGTCTTTCATCGGCGCATCGGAAGCACCGAAGTCCACCGTTTGTTCTTTAATTTGCTTGATGCCCCCGCCGGAACCGATTGACTGATAGTCAATGCGGACGTTTGGATAAAGTTTGCCGTACTCGCTGAGCCACTTCTGATAAAGGGGATTTGGAAAAGTTGCACCCGCGCCCTGCAAACTAATTGTCGATCCCGTAGCGCCTGGTTCACCGCTGCCAGGACTACAAGCAAGCGCAAGCACAAACAGTCCAGAGATGGCTAGCAAAGCAACCAGCCGGGGAGTCTTCGCAGAATTCAACATAGAAATTATCTCCTGAGTCTTTGGGGTGGCCGACGAAAGCTTAGGTGCGGGGTGTTACATCTATCTGAACTTCATCTGAACTCTGGGTAAACAATCCTGCTGATTCTTTTGAATATCACCCGTCTTTCGAGGGAAGAACGAGACGATAACCGACGTTCACCATCGTATCGATAGTCAGGTTGAAGGGCGCGAGCTTGTTACGGAGACGATAGATGTAGACGTGCAAACTTTCCGCGTTCAAAGGCTTCTCGTTCCCCCAGGCATACTCCCAAAGCTCGCCGGCGGCAACGATCCTGTCCGGCGAGCGCACGAGTCTTGAGAAGATTAGAAATTCCGTGCGCGGCAACTTGATCGGAGTGCCAGCGCACGATACGTAGTACGCGGCGTGCTCCACTCGCAGATAGCCGTCGTCGTAGACATCAACCGGTGACCCACCTTGGTTTTTTCCACTTTCGAGCGATGCTTCCAAGAGTGACATCCATGCTCCTCTTGCCTTCGCTACCTAAAGCTGGGCTCGTGCAGAAAATCCGCAGAGCGAGCCGGGCTGGGATTAGAAGTTCAATCTGAGGGCGAACTGTATCTGGCGGTTCGTGCCGAGTCCTACGGTGCGTTCGACAGTCTGACGTAACAGACCAAAAGTGGAGCCTGCCGCAGTTTGCGTATATGGCTGTCCCGGCTGCAGTCCAGATCCTCCCAAGCTAGGCAAACCAAGGTTCAAGGCGGAACTGGGCAGGGCGAAGTTTGCGCGGTTGAAAATGTTAAAGATTTCGGTGCGGAATTCCAGGCGCATCGTTTCGGTAATGGGGATCCGCTTGTTCAGAATCAGATCGACCTGGCGGAAGTTTGGACCACGCAAGGCATTGCGCGGTAGATCGCCGAACGTCCCGGGGGCCGGAACCGAAAACGCCGCCGGATTCAGCAGACTGCGATCGTTATTGAGATAAGGGTTAACTCCCGGAATCAGGTTTGGCCGCCGTACGTTCCTCGAGGCGCCGCCGCCTGGAGTGTTTACCACCGCGATGAAGCCAACCGGTAAGGGCGAGGCCGAACTAACCGTGGGCAGCTGCGCCACAAACCCCTGAGGCACAATTGCTCCGGCGGCATTTGAGACCGGACAACCGGCAGCGTTTTGACATTGCACCACCACGTCGGGGCGGACAATGCCAACCTCAATGGGCAAGCCGGAACGACCGTTGAGTATCGTGCCCACCTCCCAATTACCTAAAATCGCATTAGCAAAACCACCCAGCTCGAAGCGCTTGCCCTTCCCAATGGGAAGATCATAGACGGCGCTTAAGTTAAACGTGTGACGAACGTCAAAGTTGTTGAAGCTCTGATCATATTCATAATCGGCAGTTGCTCGTGCGTTGTTCGCCGCAGTACGGGCCTCGTTGGAGCCCGCGGTATTGCCGATAGACTTGGCAAAGGTGTACTGCGCATTCATTGTCAACCCAGTTCCAAAACGTCGCGAGAGCTGCAGCTGCAGAGCGTTGTAAGAGTCGGTACCGCCCGAGGTCTTAAAGTCGACTTCGGCGAAGGGCTGATTGACGGTTGTGCCGCTGACGATGGAAAACTCACGAACCGTTCGAACTGCTGTTACCTGTCCTGCCGCATTTGTGATGTTCACAATACCAACGCCTGCAGGCAGCGAAGTTGCACTCGGTCCAATCGTGGCCTCACCAGGCAGTATTTGATTTGCGACACTTCGCAGAAACAGATTCCTTCCCTGGCTGCCAACATAGGCAATTGTGCTGACGAAGCTATAGGGAAGCTCTTGCTGATAAGAGAAGCTGTACTGGTATACGCGTTCCGGAATTACATACTGAGGCGCGTAAGCGCGCGGTTGATACGAACGATTGCTCGGATTATTGACGAAGTTGGCGATGATGGCCGAGGTGTTGGCCGGGAAGGCCAGTAGCGAACCGCTTGTGATCGTTGTTTGAATACGGTCGGACTCGATCGGTTGGATTTGGTCCTCCGTTTGACCTGGTCCAAAAAATACGCCAACGCCGCCGCGCAAGACCGTCTTACCGCCGCCGAAGAATCCGCTGCCCGAAACATTGGGCGACCAAGTCACTGCCAAACGCGGGCCCAAGTTCGATCGTTTCGAGCCGAAAGCGTCTTCCGCAGGATCCCTCAAAACACCGCTTGTGATATCGAACAAAACTTGTCCGTTGCTCTTCTCGCGCAATGGCGTGTAGTACTCGTAGCGCAGTCCAAGATTTAAGGTCAGGCCCGGACGAACGTTCCATTGATCCTGTCCATAGGCGATCAAGTACTCCTGCTTGGCAAGCCGTTGACCGGCAACTCCGGTAAAAGGGCTGGTAGCCGAGAGGTCTCCCACAAACTGGACGCTCTGAAGCGTGTTGGTCAGAAAATTCTGCAGGCTCGAGAAGGTGTAAGTAGTTCCACCCAAGCGATCGGTATAAAGGCGCAGGGCGCGCGCCTCGCCACCGAAGCGAAAGTTATGTGCGCCGTTGGTCCAGTTAACGTTGTCAATTATTGAAAGCGTATATGGTGTGTACGGCTGACCGCGGCCGTTAGTGGCGGAGTTAGCGCGGACCAGACCACCGGGAACCGCGGTACCCGCCGAGGTCCCCTGGCCGGGCAAATTGAAGTTCGCCGTGTTGCCACTGATGTTCAAAGTAATTGCCGAAAGATCGAGTCCGTTGATTGTTGGAGCCTGACCATTCACACGCGTCTTTGCGCCGTTGTAACCAAACTTAAGTTCGTTTAGGACAGTGGGCGAGATAATTGTCTGCAGCGCTATGACTCCGTTTTGTGGACTTACCGAAGTAACTACGCGACGGCCCGTCACGCCTTCGGGCTGAATGTTGTCGCCGTCGTCCCTAAAGAAGCGCAGGTAGAAACTATTTGCTGGATTGAAGCGATAGTCGAGACGCAGAGCAAAAGCGTCTTCGTTAACACTTGACGTTCCCTGGAGTTGAGCAACATCAAACAGATTGGTGCCTGTGCCTCGAGAAATAATGGCGACTTGAGGTGAGCGAAAGGCTGCCAGAAACGGCAGAATCGCGGGGTTGCAAGCGACAAGGGCACATATGCGAGCTTGCTCGCCTGGCACCGCTTCCACGGAATTAATACCGGCGCGTAAGCGATAACCTTCGTACGAACCAAAGAAGAAAAGCTTGTCCTTGATGATCGGGCCGCCCAGCGAGCCGCCGAACTGATTCAGACGAAGCGGCGATTTGATACCGACAATATTGTCGAAGAAGTTGGCAGCGTCCAGTTTTTCGTTGCGGATGTACTCGAATGCAGACCCGTGAAAAGAGTTCGACCCTGACTTGGTGACAATGCTGATTTGACCCCCAGTGCCGGTTCCATACTCAGCTGGATAATTATTCGAATCGACCCTGAATTCCTGGACATTTTCCAATGACGATTGGAGACGAAATGGTCCGGCAATCTCGCCATTCAGGTTGCCGGGAGAGGCGTCGATAATGGCGGAACCTTCGACGCCGTCGTAGCGCACGATGTTCTGGTTGACTGCCCGGCCTGAAAACCGAATATCGCCGAACGTACCGGAACCGCTGTTGACGGAGCCGGGTGCCTGCAAATAGAGCTGCGAGAGCTGACGGCCGTTTAAGGGTAGCCCCACAACTTCTCGCTGGTCGACAGTTGCGCCGATTCGTGCTGAGCCGGCATCGATGGCCGCTTCAGAAGCTCCGGCGACTACGTCAATGCTTTCACTCACCCCCGTCGGACTTACAGTGACATCTAGAGATTGTTCCTGACCCACGTTAATTTGCACTCCGGTGACGGTCGTTGTAGCGAAGTTCGGCGCATCGACCTTAACCGTGTACTCCGAGGCGCGTAGGGCCGGAATGATGTAAACGCCTTCGGCATTCGTGGTCGCACTGCGCTCCTCGCCCGTGCGATCGTTCTTCACAACAACGCTCGCCCCCGGCACTAGCGCGCCATTTGGGTCGCGTACACTCCCGACGATGCGGCCCTGATCCGTTTGTGCGGACGCAGGCACGATTGCCAGCGCAACCGCGACGATTAAGAAAAAAATAAGTGACGCAGCCTTAAGACAACGGGGGCCGTGGGTGAACATGCTGATTTCTCCTGTGTTGGAAGTCATGTAAATAGAATTTCGCAAGCGCCTTCATCAATGAGAGCTTGGCTGATGCAGTCACAACCCTGTTGCTGGTTTTTCTGCGTCTTAACCGAGTAGAAGAATGGACTTTAGGCGGGTCAGGTTAAGTCGCCGTGAATTGCGGCTTAAATGTTTGTTAATGCGAGCGACAAAGTTTCCCCAGCGGAGATGGATGAATCAACCGCCGTTTATTAACATCGAATTAACATCACTGTAACAACCGACGAGTAGGATGGCCGCTCCTTCTAAAACGCCTTCGAGTTTCTAGCTCCTTTGGGTGAAACATATGGCAATCTCTCATGAGATCAGCAGCGAGATAGCAACTGCTTTACTGGGTTCCAGTGAAAGGTCACCTAACGAACTGCATGACTTGAAGGAAATGTTGTTGGAGATTCATTCCAGTCTGGAAGGCCTCACTGAGAAATGGCCTGAAGAGTCAGTCAAGAGAAACACCGGCCCACCGCTGTTAACCAAAGCTTTTGGCTCAACGAGCTGAGCGCGCACCCTGCTTCACTCAGCACAAAAAAGATTTAATTGAAATATTCGGAGTATCGAGGAAGATTGCGCGTGCAAAAGCTAACGTAGTTCAGCCAATTCTTTTGGTCGATCAAGCCCACCGACGAGATTGGCGTCCCAGACAATCCAATAACGCCTTTTCTTTGCCGAGCCAGGAGCTGTTTGTTCAAAAGCGAGACGCACCAGCGTGGTAGCAAAGGTCGAGTTTAGCGTGAGCGGAGAGAATGTATAAAAGTAGTCGACTCGTTGTGGAAGATTGCATTCAACGCGCATCTGGTTGATGCGGTGCTCGCACTCGCCGCTTTCACCGAACGCCGCCGCGTCGAGTGAATCGTTTGCGATGTGGTCAAGCTCGTGCAATAACGCCCAGCCCGAATCAAAAGCTTCAAGCGCCGGCTGATCGCCGATCACCTGGTTAAAATCTACAAAATCGATCTGGACGACAAAAGCTGGAGGACCACTTTCCGTCTTCCATCGGCCGGGAATCACGCGCATGAAGACCACATCTGAGTTACGACCCGCGTCCTCGAGCACGACCGCATTCCTTCCCAGCATTACCTTCATCAAAAGCTCACGAGCGCTCTTAGAGCCACCAACGAAATCTCGCGGGCCTTTGCGGAGAACGCCCGCGCCATCAAATTCTAAGTCGGGCCAGCCGCTGATTGTTTGCAGCTTTGCAGCAAGTTCTTCCCGATGGTGGCTGCTAAGTTCAGTTCGGCAAATTACTGCCCCGACAACTCGTTTGGAAGCTGGTAACTCGGCGGAGAGAATTGGTGAGCACAAACAGAGTGATAGCAGGAGCCCGCCTGCCCAGGCGAGATTAAGAGAAAAATTTGTCCGTCGAGGGTTTGAATTCATCAGCTTCCTCGATTTTCAACCGGCGATATTTAGAAAAGTCGGTTGGCTTTCCGTGCGCGTTGGGAGGCGGCGCATTAAGCGGATGTTACCAAAGTGTTAACGGCCGGGGTAGGAAAATAATTTATCTAAACACAAGCTGAACGTCATCTAAACGCGCAGTGGAAAGCGGGCTGGATGTTTCTTAATCAGGATTTAACTTTCCTGCCATAAGACGGTAATTGTCGAGAGTTATCCTAGCCCAAGACGTTAGGAGGTTTAGAAGCAATGAAGAAGAAAACAGAAGTGAAAGAGAGTGAGTTTAAGGTTGTATGCATCTGGTGTGGAAAGAAGATCCGAACCGACAAGCACGAGGATTCAAACGCTGAATGTCTACAGTGCTTCTATCGAATTCTAAGTGAGAAGCTGCTTGCGCAGCCGCGTACGTTCGCGGGTGAGTTTGTAAGTGAACGGTGAGGGATTAGCAATTGACGATTGGCGATTGCCAATTGGCCCTTAGTGGAGCGACATCAATCCCCTCCAGGTTTCAATTTATTTAAAATCGGCAATCGGCAATTATTCCAGGTCTTTGGCCCGCACCACTCTGCGCAGCTTGTGCTTTGCAGTATGAATCTCACTCCATTTCTCTGCCTCAGAGTCCACGTGAGTAAGAGTTGCCGGAGAAAGGTGAACACTTTCTCCAGTTAAATGCTGCATGAAATCCTCAAGTACGGGATTGTGTCCGACAAGAAGGACCGTCTCTACGTCGTCATCAACTTCAGAAAGGACCTCGAGCAGAAGTAGCGCCCCTCCCTCATAAAGTCGTTGATCGGCGTGAACCTTTAAGGACATTCCTGCTGCCAGCAACACCGACTCGATGGTCTCTCGCGCCCTGACTGCTGGTGAGCTTATGGCCTCGTCGATTGTGAACTGCTCACGCTTGAGAAACTCGCCCACAAGGGCGGCCGCTATTCTGCCTTCCGCGAGCAAAGGGCGATCGAAATCAGCGACGCCGGGAGGGCTCGGACTCGCTTTCGCATGACGCATCAGCAGTACAGTCTTCATTTTCGGGCTCCAAGTCTATCACTCTAAGATTGGTGATTGCCGATTGGCGATTGCCAATTGGCTCCAGGCGAAAAAAGCCAGATAGCAACCAGCAGTTGCATACAAAAAACCCCCGGCGGGTCGGCGACCGCCGTGGATTAAAGTCCTGCGGAGACCGCAACAGAACCGGGAAATTTAGGAGCCGGCCTGTTTTGGTTTTTGTTGGCGGGAATACTGCAACAGTCGCTCGTCCCCCAATCTGCTACCACGCTTTTGCCCCTAGCCTGGCTTGCGCAATAAGCACCGCTGTCTTTTGAACGACCGTTGCAGTATCTGGCGTTACCCTAATCGAACTGTGCTAACGCCTCGTTACTGCGACCTTAAATACTGATTACGGAAACAGCGCGCAAGAGATTTGCCTTATAATCCTTCCCGGATGATGAAGCGACTTGCAGCAGAATTTGTTGGGACCTTTGCCCTGGTCTTTGTGGGCACCGGCTCCATCGTTATTAATGACTTGAGCGGAGGCGCATTGACGCATCCGGGTGTTTCGCTCGCCTTTGGGCTGATCGTGTTTGCGATGATTTGCGCCTTTGGAGATATTTCGGGCGCTCACTTTAATCCCGCTGTAAGTTTTGGTTTTGTAATCGCCCGGCGGTTTTCCGCGCGTCAGCTTCCGCTCTAC
>JBPCMI010000221.1:0-11016 GCA_051002415.1 Pyrinomonadaceae bacterium | reverse complement strand
CTGATGAGATGCGCGTTGCAGATACTAAAGCAAAACACAAAGTACTAAGTTCGTCTTATTCTTTATGTTTCAGTTTTTTCCGAGTCGATCCGCTAAACTTGCAACCACGGTTACGAGTTCATTCGCTTCGACCGGTTTAGCTACGTGAGTGTTAAATCCGGCAAGAATAGCTCGCATGCGATCCTGGACGCTGGCGTAGGCGGTGAGAGCGACAGCCGGAATGCGATGTTCTTTTCCCTTTTCCATTTTCCTAACTTCACGAATCAATCCGTAGCCATCCATCTCGGGCATGGCGATGTCGCTGATCAGCAAATCGTACTCGCCCGTGCCCAGAAGCTCGAGGGCTTCGGTCGCATTGGTAACCGCAGTCGCACGGGCGCCATGTTGCGTTAGCTCCATCGTCATCAGATCTAAGGTGTCGTTCTCGTCATCAACGATTAAGACTCGCAATCCGTCGAGCTTGACAAGCTCGCTCTCCGGTTCGCCAAAACTAATCTGCGCGTTGGCGAGAGTCTCCCGACGCAACTCACCGCTGGGAAGGCGCAACTTCACCAAAAAGACTGCTCCGGTTGTATCGGTGCGATTCTCCGCTGTGATCGTTCCGCCATGTAGTTCAACAAGGTGACGCACAATTGCCAGGCCGAGTCCCAAACCGCCATGTGTCCTCGTAGTCGATCCATCGGCCTGGCGAAATCTCTCGAAAACGTGTGGCAAGAAATTCGGGTCAATTCCCGGCCCCGTGTCGCAGACCTCAATTTGCACATAGGAGTGGTCATGATTGACGCGTACATCGATCTTGCCGCGGGTGGGCGTGAACTTGGCCGCATTGGAGAGCAAGTTCCAAACGACCTGCTGCAGCCGATCGGCGTCTCCGGAAATGATGCGGAGGCCGGCGTCAATTGTCGTTTCGATTTTGATCGCTTTAGCCTCAAGTGCAGGGCGCACCGCGTCGAGTGCAGCATCAACGATCACCACCAGATCAACGGGACCAAGCGTTAGTTGTAACTTACCGGTGATGACCCGCGAGACATCGAGAATGTCTTCAATGATCTGCTTTTGGGCCCAGGCGTTTCTTTCAATTACTTCGAGGGCGTGAGACGCGCTCTCGTTATCCAGTCGGCCGGAACGCAGCATCCGTGACCAGCCAATCACAGCATTAAGCGGTGTTCGCAATTCGTGAGATACCGTTGCCAAAAACTCGTCCTTTAAACGATTCGCCCGCTCGGCTTCAGTACGGGCGGAGCGCTCACGCAGGAGAAAATCGGCGCGCTCATCTTCTGCGCGTTTTCGTTTCGTAAACTGCCCAATTTGGCCGCCTATTGAATTCATCACGCGCACCAATTCATCGTCGGGATCTTTGATGTCGCGACTAAAGAACTCGAGGACTCCGAGCACCTCTTTATCCATAAGAATCGGAAGACCAAAGCCGGCATGTAGCCCCGCGCGTTTCGCCACCGGCGACCGCGGAAAGTTGGGATCGCGCGTGACGTTGTCGATGCGGATGGGCGCACCGGTCTCCCAGATTCGTCCCGGCAAACCAACGCCTTTCTCCAGCGTCAATCCGCGCGTGAGATTCTCGAATTCGTCCATCTTGATTCCCGGTGCCCGGCAAAAATCGACACAGCTCATACGATTGTTGCCATCGACCATCCAGAGCGCGCCGACGTCCCAGTCAAGATTCTTGCAAGCCGCACGCATAACCTCCTGCGTCGCTTCGGTGAAATCTGTGCACTCAGCAAGAATCCTCGTGACTGCATACTGTAGTCTGAGTCGACTTTCAGTTCTTTTCCTGTCGGTAATGTCGCGTGTGAAGCAGCAAGTGTGGTGAAACTTACCGTCCTCCCGGTAGACGCTGGAGTTAATCCGCACGTGCTTGATTGAGCCATCCTTGCAGCGCATGCGCGCCTCATAGTCGCGCAACAGCTCGCCCGCTCTCAGTCGCGTCAGAATGTCTTCGATGACCTTGGGATCGACGTGAAACTCCTTGATGTGATGGCCAATGTATTCTTCGCGCGAGTAGCCGAGCAGGTCGAGTTCTGCTTGATTGACTCGAATCACAGTCCCGGCAGGATCGACCCAATGAAGGCCGATGGTGACCGTCTCGAAAAAGTCGGTCAGCTCCATTTCGGTGCGGCGAATAGCCTCCTCTCCTCGTCTTCGCTCCGTGACATCCCGCTTGATGGCGACGTAACAAATCGGATTACCGGCATCGTCGCGCGTGGCAAACGCGGAAATCTCTATGTTGCGTGCTTCGCCAGTCTTGCGACGGCTAACGATTTCGCCGCGATACTCTCCTTTCGCAGCAAGCTCAGCAGCGATCGACTGGAAAAGATCTTCGCCCAGATGAATTGCAGGAGTCTTACCTTTGATTTCGTCGTCGTCATATCCCAGCAATTCGCGGTGGGCACGGTTTTGCTCGACGTAGTAACCCTGTGGATCGATGATGGCAATCGGTTCGTTGGAATGCACAAAGATCTCCCGATAGAGATCATCGCTGAACGACGGTAGTTGGAGCTCGTCGCCTGCGCGCATTTTTGGCGTTGATGAAGTGCGGGACATAAAAAGACTTAGAAGGGAACAAACTACTTAGAAGGGGAACAAACTAAAGGGGAAGGGAATGACTGGATAATAACACCAAAGATTCAGAGTCGAAAATGAGGCCGCTGCCCGGGCACTGGTGTAAGGATTGGCGATTGCTAATTGGCCTTACAGGGAGGGATCCAATCGAAATCGGCAATTGGATATCGGCAAGCGTTATCGGTGGCTACCATTTACGGTTGAGACTTGAAGTTTAATTTCGCAAGTTTGATCAAACTGCATCCGTGCCCGCCGCGGAAGACTCGCGTACGCCTTTTTTTCACGTCTCTGGTCAATTGACTTGCCCTCACTTTCAGGGTAAAAGCATCCAGGCATCCTAAAAATATCTCAATTAGACCACCTCCTGCCTGAACCAGGCGTGGCAGGCAGCTTAAAACCACCAAAAGGAGAACTGAAATGGCGTTACGCTTAGGCGATGTTGCACCCGATTTTTCAGCCGACACCACTGACGGTCCGCTTAATTTTCATGAATGGATGGGCGACAGCTGGGCGGTGCTTTTTTCCCATCCCAAGGATTTCACCCCCGTCTGCACTACCGAGTTAGGGTACGTTGCAAAATGCAAACCCGAGTTTGATGAACGCGGCGTTAAAGTGATTGGATTGAGCGTCGACAAGACCGACTCGCACAGCAAATGGGCCGAGGACATCAAGGAAACTCAGGGTACAGCTCTGAACTTTCCCGTGATCGCGGATCCTGATCACAAAATTGCCGAGCTCTACGACATGATTCATCCCGAGATCAGTGACATCTTTACGGTGCGATCTGTTTTTGTGATCGGACCCGACAAGAAAGTAAAACTGATGATCACTTACCCCGCCAGCACGGGACGGAACTTTGACGAGATCCTTCGCGTGATCGATTCACTGCAGCTGACTGCAAAGTACAGCGTTGCGACACCAGTGAACTGGAAGGACGGCGAGGATGTAATTATCGTGCCGTCAATGTCGGACGAAGATGCGAAAGCGAAATTCCCCGCCGGCTGGAAAGCACCCAAGCCCTACCTGCGAATCACGCCGCAACCTAACAAGACCGGCACAACTGATTCCGCAGCCAAGAGCGCTTCGTAGCTCTGCATTCACGTTAGCAATTGCTTTCAGGCGCAGAGCAATCCGACTCTGTGCCTGTTAGTGTTTTCAGGACAAGCTCATGCGACAGATCGTCACGACGAGAAACGGTGGCACTGAAGTTCTCGAGGTCCAGGAGTCACCGGATCCCGGGGCTGGTGAAGGCGAAGTTGTTGTTGCAGTCAAAGCCGCCGGTTTGAACTTTGCCGACATTCTTGCGCGCCAGGGTCTTTATCCTGACGGCCCGAAGAAGCCGTGCGTGATGGGCTACGAAGTGTCCGGTGTAATCGAATCAGTCGGCCCGGGAGTCGATCGAGCAATCGTTGGTTTACCAGTCGTTGCCTTGACGCGCTTCGGCGGTCAGTCAAATAAGATTGTAGTCGCTGAAACGCAGCTATTTGAAAAGCCTGAGTCGCTCACTTTTGAAGAAGCGGCGGCAATTCCCGTCAACTATCTGACGGCTTACGCACTCCTTGTGGTGATGGGCGGATTACAGAAAGGCGAATCAGTACTGATTCATAACGCGGGTGGCGGAGTCGGATTGGCGGCGCTCGATATCGCGAAAAAGATCGGAGCTACGACTTATGGCACGGCCAGTCCGGCAAAACACGAGTTTCTGCGCGCGCGCGGTCTGGATCATCCGATCGACTATCGCACTCAGGACTGGCTTCCGATCTTGAAAGACTTAACCAATGATCGCGGAGTCGAGCTGGTAATTGATCCGATTGGCGGCGCGCATTGGAAAAAAAGCTATGCCGCCTTGCGACACACCGGCCGGTTGGGAATGTTCGGAGTCTCCGTAGCTTCGGCAAACGGTCTTGCCGGTAAGTTTAAAATGATCAAAGCGGCGTTGCAGATGCCGCGATTTCATCCCCTCGGACTGCTCAATAAAAACCGCGGGGTCTTTGGCCTAAATCTCGGTCACATGTGGCACGAGCCGGAGAAAGTGATGGACTGGATCGCGGCTTTGATGACCGGAGTCAGCCAGGGTTGGATTCGTCCTCACGTCGATCGAGTATTTACGTTCTCGGAGGCCGGTGATGCTCACGCATACATGGAAGCGCGACAAAACATCGGCAAAGTAATTCTGGTTCCCTAACTCCCGGCGAAAAGATTTTGCAATTCCTGTTCGACAAAAAGCACAAAGACAGTCTCTTTGAGCAAGCCTTCCTACAATTAGTTACTGCCTTGCACATGGGGAAAGTTGGCGCCGGCGATCGTTTGCCCAGTGTCCGCCAGATGGCGCTCCGGAACAGCATCAATCACAAGACAGCCTTTGCCATCTACCAGCGACTGCATCTGGAAGGTTACATAACCCTGCGACGCGGTTCCGGCGCCTACGTTTCTGATATTGACCACGCCGATCTGGAACAAGCCTATTGCCTTTCGCTCTTTAAGTTGATCAAGTCCAACTTCGCGGAGGCTGACCGGCTCCGAGTTAGTCCTCGAGACTTCACCAGGCTGGCCCAGAAGTATCTGAACAAATCGCAACTGAAGTCGGTAAAGGTGGCCGTGATTGAATGTAATGAAGAACAGATTGGAGTATTTGCGGCTGAGATTACCAATCGACTGGGCGTCGTTGTGCATCCGCTGTTGTTGAGTCAACTGGAAAGCCCGACGCGCAGCACTCACAGAATCCTTTCGCGCGCGGACCTCTTCACCACGACCCATTTTCACTTCAAGCAGGTGAAGTCATTGGTGAACGGCTATCAAAAGAAACTTTTGCAGCTACGCCTGAACCCAAACTTCGTGCCTTCGATCGTCAACGACGCACGCCAGGGACCGCTGTTGATGATTGTTTCCAATGTGAACTACTTCGCTGCCTTCAGCCAGAGCCTACTCAACGTGGGCACGCAGAGATCGGTTGTCGAACGAATCAGCGCCGTTGACGAACAGCGATCTTGAACAGGTGCACGCAATCGGCACCGGCGCCCTCGGACTCTTCCTTCAGGACAACTTCAAAGTGAGGCCAGGTCTCACGTTGGAGCTGGGAATGCGTTATGACTGGAACATGACACCGACCGAGCGGTTTGATCGTTTTGTGGTTTTCGATCCCGCGACAGTTTCACTGCGACGTGTAGGTCAGGACATCGACGAGATCTACAACCAGAACAACAAGAATTTTCAGCCGCGGCTGGGAATTGCCTGGGACCCCACCGGTTCTGGAAAAACAATCGTGCGTGCCGCTTACGCCATAACCGTAGTTCAACCAGTGACGAACACAGTAACAGGACCCACCGCGAATCCACCTCTCGCCACTCCCTTGTCGTTCACGGGCGCAATCAATCTCGCAAACGCCCGCACCATAGCCGGAGCGGCAGGACTGGCCCCCAATACCATCGATCACGATTTCAAGAATGCCTATGTGCAATCCTGGAATTTAAACGTACAGCGCGAGCTGACGCCTTCGCTGGCGGTAATGATTGGCTACTTTGCTTCGAAGGGTACGCACCTGCGCATCTCGCGAAACATCAACCAATTCATTAACGGCGCCCGACCATTTGTCCGCCTGTCTGCGGCAGCCCGATCGCGCCCAACACCCTGCTGGGGAACATCACTCAGATCGAAAGCAGTGGCAATTCAAGTTACAACGCGCTTTGGGCCACTGCGACCAAACGACTATCACGTAATTTTCAGTTCAACGCTTCTTACACCTGGTCGAAATCAATCGACTACAACTCGCTAAACTCGCAGGGAGTAGTGTTGCAGGACAGCTACAACATTCGCGGTGATCGGGGTCTCTCAGATTTCGACGCGCGTCACCGCTTCGTAATCAGCGGTCTTTACGAACTGCCGTGGAAGGGCAACCGGCTAGTCGAAGGATGGCAGCTCGGCACAATCGTGCAGCTGCAAACAGGTAATCCGATAAACATCCTTGCCGGAAATCCACTTGCCATCGCCGGCACTACCATCGGCGCGGGATCCGGCATTGCCACCTTTACGGGACTTGCCACCGTGCGACCGGACTTGATCGGAGATCCCCAAATCATCGGCACTCCGAATCAATGGTTCACCAACACCGTGTGCGATCCACGGGCACCGGCGGGATGTCCATCAGGTTCGGTGTTCGCATTGCCTGTCGCGCTGGCGGGCACTACGAATGTTTTTCATTTCGGTAATCTTGGCCGCAATGTGCTGATTGGGCCGGGATTCCAAAACGTAGATTTTTCAATAACGAAGAACACCAAGCTGACAGAATCGGTGCGGTTTCAATTTCGTGCCGAGTTCTTCGACATTTTCAACCATGCGAACTTTGGTCAGCCGGGTCGCACGGCCCAGGTCGGCAGCACAGCGTTTGGACTCATCAGCGGAACGCGCTTTCCCACCGGCGACTCCGGCAGCTCGCGCCAGGTTCAATTTGCAGCAAAGATCCTGTTCTAGGTGACGGGTGTCCGGTATCGGGTGACGGGTGTCGGACATCGTGTGTCGGGTGTCGCGTGTCGGATATCAGGTGTCAGGTATCAGGTGACGGGGATCGTGGACGGAGATTGGATGCTGCGTATCGGGTGCACCGGGGTCAAAGAGCGTGCGCAGCACGCGACGAGCGTAGAGCCTGGGGCGTAAGCCTTGGGTAACGGATCAATAAAAACTCAATAGAGCCCGCTTCGCGACCTCTGCTAAATACATTAATCGAGTTTACCGGACTTACGCCGCAGGCTTTACGCTGACCCGCGTGCTTCGCGACCTTCGTTTCGCGAGGAAGAAAGAAATGATGGTCGAGTAGACGAGTCCCAGGATTAGCGATCCGAAAAACATGCCGCTAAAAGCCTGGAGGGCGACTTTCCACATTGGGTAATTAGCCGCCATCGGTTCGCCGGCCATGATCGAAGGACCAACGATTAAGAGCAGGAGCAAGAAAAAAAGAGAGGCCGAGAGTGCGTAGACAAGCGAAATCGACAGCCCAGTCTTCAAGCCTTCCTTGAAGGTCATCTCGCCTTCAGCTTTTCGCGACTTGATGCCGAGATAGAGCGCGACTATCGCCGCGAGGTTGAAAAGAACGGGAGCCAGCAGGTTCAGCGTTGATGTGGGCGGCAAGGGAAAGACAAAGTGCGTGACGACTACCCACACGACTATGACCAGGGTAATCAGCAGTCCGTATTTCAGGGCGATTCGCATGGTGGTGAATCGGGAATCGTAAATCGTAAATCGTTAATCGGGAATGGTTAATCGTAAGTTGTAAGTGATGAATCTTGGATTAGAACCCGGTAAGAATCAGGATTTCCCGATTCACGATTAATAATTTCCGATTTCCGATTTCCGATTCACGATTTACGATTTCCGATTCACGATTCACGATTCACGATTCCCGATGTCACTTTTTCTCTTCGACGATCAACACCACATCGTCGGAAACGTTGCCGCGCGCAAGAGCCAGAGTCTTGCCATCAACACCCAGGTCAAAAGCAAAAATCTGATCCGTGTTGAAGAAGGTTACCTGTCGCGCAGGCCCACCATCGATCGGTTGGCTCCAGATGTTCGAGATGCCGCCGCGATTGTCAACGTAGAGCACAGCCTTGCCATCAGGCGTCCAATCAAGCGTGGGCGTGGCAAAGGCGGAGGGTGGCAGGTCGAGAGCCTTCACCGTCTTGCCGTCTTCAAAAGCAAGAATCGCCAGTTGAAAAGGACTGAGCTCGCGTTCGCGATACCTGCAGGCGACTAACTTACCGTTGGGAGAGATAGCGGCCTGGCTGGCCAACTTGTCGGTTAGTTGCTGGCCATTGCCGCCATCGATCGGCGCTTTCCACAAACGCAGGTCACCAATGTTCTGGTAAACAATCCACTGGCTGTCCGGCGAAACTGTGGGGAAAATTTCTACTAGCCCATCCGTCAGCTGCTTTAGACCTGTACCGTCGCTATTCATTCGCCAAATATGCGGCCCGCCCGTGTGATTGGAAATAAATACAATGAAGCGGCCGTCTGGTGAAACGGCGGGCAAACCATTTAAAGAATTGTTGGAGGTCAGAGGCCGTGCGTTGTTGCCATTCGCATCGACCATCATTAGTTCGGCCGAGCCCGATCCGGCGTTGGTGTAAATGATCCTGCCGTCGGGCATTAAGGCGACACCGCCTCCGCCTTCCTTCGTGCCCGTCGTGACTCTTACTGACGTGTCGGACTTGCCATTCGGTGTTACCCAAACGCTGGAGGTGGTTTGACTCTGCGTGGTGGCGATCGTTGAGCCGTCGGCACTGATGCTGACGCCATTGTAGTTGTTCAGATCGTTCGTAATTCTCTCCGCCTCGCCGCCCGGGTAACCAATATGCCAAAGTTGATTGGGACCGCGCTGCGCTTCCTGCGCAGTAATGATCAGACCTTCGCCGCGCCGCATCCAGACCACTTGCTGCACAAAGGGCCAACGGTGTGCAGATATCTCTTTCTCAGTTCCGGAATTGATATCGACGGAAACAATCTTGGCAATATCTTTTCCAATCTCGAGCCCGGCCGCTGGCGCTGCAATTAGATCTTCAGTGGGTGACCAGGACGGGCCTACCGGTGTGCCTGCCAAATACCGTTCCGGACGCTGGCGCGAAGCGATCTTTCGTTCGCCGGAGCCGTCAGCATTAGCGACGAACAGCGCTGTGTCGCCGGAGTTAGGAAACTGTCGGATCCACGCGAAACGCTTGCCATCGGCCGAGAACGTGATTGGTGTATCAACGTCTTCGATGATCTTGCGGGGCGTGCCTCCCAGCACCGGAATCTGATACACGAAACCGACACCAGCATTTTTCTCATAGACGACGTAGTACACATAGTTGCCGTCGTTGGAAAAGGTAACGCCCACATAACGAGTCTCACTAGGCGGTACGATCTGAACATTGCTCGAGGTCGCTGTTTGCCGTACCCAGAGACTTGATTGCACACCGTCGCTAACAACGTGCACCACATATTTCCCGTCGGGAGAAATCGTGGCGACTGTCGCTTTGCCGGTGTTTGTCAGCTGCGTGAAACGAACTTTTGAAAATGGCGCTGCTGGCTCTCGATGTCTGAAGTGCGTCCAAAGCCAGGCACCGCCGACAAGCAGCAGCAGCAACGCCAGCGCTCCGATGGCCCAAACAAGTTTATGCCCACTCACCGAAGTCGCTAGATACTCGGCGCTGGAGATCGTCGGCGTCGCGCCGGGTTGTGTTGCCGTTCCGGGAAACGCGCTCAATGTCCGGCCCACACTCAATGTGTCGGTGGTGGTGAGCGAATGACCGCCGGATATTGTGTTGGGCGGTACTGATCGTTCCATTTCCACGCCCGCATCGAGTCGCTGTTTCAGTCGCCGTAGGTCGGTAAGAATCTCCCGCGCCGTCTGATAGCGATCCTCGCGATCTTTTGTAAGCGCCTTAGTCACGATCCACTCAAGCGCTTCCGGAAGTTCGCTGACGTAGCGCGCGAGCGGCACCGGATCTTTGTCGGTAATCGCGACAATAACGTGGCTGGGAGTGGGACCCGAAAAAGGCGTTCTTCCCGTCACCATCTCATAAAGGACGACTCCCAAACTCCAGATATCGGTCCGCGCATCGACGACCTTTGCACTCGCTTGTTCCGGCGACATGTAATTCACTGTGCCCATCACCGCGCCGGGGCTGGTGTTAACGAGCGCTCTTGTCGGTGCTTCGGTGTCGGTGGTTTCCGGACGTTCAGTTAACTTGGCGAGTCCAAAATCCAGCACCTTAATGTAGCCGTCGCGCCGGATCATGATGTTGTCCGGCTTGATGTCGCGATGTGCGATACCGGCTGTTTGCGATGCGGCAAGCGCCGAAGCAATCTGGATCGCGATATCGAGCGCGTGGCCCAGCTTCATTCCTGAAGCGCCGGTAACTCCATCCGGACTCGGGCTGGCGGCGGCCTGGGCCATGTGCTGCCGCAGGGTACCGCCTTCCACGTATTCCATGGCGATGAAACGTCGCTGCTCAACCTCGCCAATTTCGTAGATCGTCAGAATATGCGGATGGTTCAGTCCCGAAGCTGCGTAGGCTTCCTGTTCGAAACGCCGGAGCCGATCCTCATCGCGCGTCAGACTCTCGGGCAGGAATTTCAGCGCCACTAATCTGCGCAACTGCGAATCGTGCGCGAGGTAGACTTCGCCCATTCCGCCCGCGCCAAGCAGCGAGCGAATTTCGTAGCGGCCCAAGGTTGTACCAATTGAGATTTGCATCCGTATACGCCGTTAGAGAACTAAAGACTACTACGGACAGAGAGGGATTGTAGTTGCGTTAACAAAGGGGGTGTCCAAGGGTCCAATGTCCAATGTCCAAAGTCTGTTTCAGAACGAGACTTTGGACAGATGGACAAGACATTGAACGTCGAGAAGGTTGGACTAAAAAACGTATGTCCCACCTCTCAATTGCCCAACACGACGTTGGACAT
>JBPCMI010000220.1:0-12158 GCA_051002415.1 Pyrinomonadaceae bacterium | reverse complement strand
GTGTGTCAGGTTGCAGCGCTAGTTGCCACACCAGATCCGAATAAGTAATCAAATCGGTGCGCACTCCCGCATTAAGCGTGGCAACCATGCGATCGACAATTTCCTGGGCGGAGACATTGGGCACGGGGGAACAAGCGAACAGGGAAAAAGGGGAAACGGGGAACAGGGGAATTAGTAGAAGTAAAATAACTCTCTTTACGACGATTCCAGTTTTGATTAGTCTCCTCATTTCTTGCAATCCTCTATCTTCCGTTTTCCTTTTCGCCTCTTCGATTGTTTCCTGTTCTCCTCTTCCCCGTGTCCCCGCGTCCCTTCCTAGAACGTCTGCGTAAATCGGAAATGGAACTGGGAACGTTTTAGCCGATACACCGCCGGTGTTCCGTCAAAGTTTGGAGCGTTCTGCGGAATTAGAAACTGGGGCGGATTCAACAGGAAACCGAAGTCAACTGCGAGCGCGCCCCCAACTGGCGTTTGAATGCGGAAGCCGACACCTACCGTGTTGCTCCAATGCGCGCGCAGGTTCTCGGCATCAATCGCGGCCAGAATATTGCCGGGGGGAATCGGCGTCGTGTCCTTCTTGCGAAACAAGTCGCCCACCCGGCGAAATACGTTGCCGCCGTCGTAAAACGGCACGAGCTGTAATGTTTTCGTCAAAGGTACGCGCGCCTCGAGGTTCACAACCGCGAGGGCGTTTCCGCCAACCGGCACTGTAAAAGGATTCAACTCAACAATGTCTCCATCCTGATCGCGGAAGATGCCTTCGGGAATGATTGCGCGCCGCGGTCCCGCTTCCTCAAAACCAAACCCGCGGAGTGTGGTTGAGCCGCCCGAGAAAAATCTTTCACTGATAGGCAGCGTTCGATCGATCTCATCGATTTGTCCGTTGCCATCGCGATCGCGAGGATTGAATAAGTTCGCGAGTCCCAGAGTAGCGTTAGCCGCGAGCACCGTTCCACGCAAGCGATTGATCTTGTGATAGGTGCGATAAGACGCCTGCAACTTATTAAAAGAGAGATTGCCGCCCAGCTGCCGCAAGGCGACTGCGTAGTCCACACTAAAAAAATAACCCCTCGTCGCGTCAACCTGGTTGTAGCGGCAGACTTCACCCGGTACGCCTGAATCAACACTCTCGGGATCGCGAACGACACCTAGCAATCCGCGCTCACACCTTTCACGCGTGTCGCGCACCAGCGACGCGCCAAACCGGGAAAGTCGCACTGCTCGATCAGGTTGCAGAATTGGCCTAACCAACAGGCTCTGCAGATTGAAAAGGCGGACGTCCTCGTAGCTGTATCGAGCAAAGACAATCGTGTGAGTCTTCTGGTCTAGAACGCGCTGCGTTTCCAAAGCGACAGTCAGGCGATTGATAGTCGGCTCTTTGACGTTCGCGCCGAATTCATCGATAGGATTGCCATCCTCGTCCAAGCGTTGAACGATTCCGAACGTCCCACGATCTATCGCGGAACGAAAGAAACGAGTCACCGTGGAATCGCGTTGGTATTGCACCGTCAAAGCTAGCGGCGCGAATTGTCGCTTGTTGTAGCGTTTGAACTTTGGATCGATATATTCCAAGCGAATCAACTGCTGCTGGCGGCTGACCCGCAGGCGCATCGCACCGTGGCGCAGTTTGTTCATCAGGTTCACGTTGGAAAGTTCAAAGAGTCCCAGCGCGCCTGTATCTGTAGAAAAGCCGCCGCCGTAATCCATTACACGAGGTTTCTTTTCTTCGACGTCGATGATCAAGTCTTTCTTCTTGAAACCTGAGGCCGTTTCTCCTGCGGGTTCGACATGAATGATCACCTGGCGATAGGCGTCGGTGAGGTAAAGCTCGCGTTCGCTTTCGGCTACCCAATCAGCTCGCAGCACGTCGCCTTCCTGAAGCGGAATTGATCGCATGATGGCGTTACGTTTGCGCTGCTGTGTTTTTGCATTTCCGGTTACGCCGTTGACGACGATGCGATTGACAAAGACTTTATCGCCTTCGTTGACGCAGCTGCCGTTACGATCTCCCGCGTCAGAGCGACAGGTAATCGTGTAGATCAGCCGCACCTGCTCTTCGTCACCTTTGCGTGGCATTTCCACCACTGACAATTCCACCTGGGCGTTTGCATAACCCTCGCGGGAGTACAAAGCGAGGACGCGGTCGCCATCAAATCGCGCCTGGGCCCGGGAAAAAGGTGCACCGATCACCGTTTTTAACTCGTCACTCAGTTGCTTGTCGGTATAGATTTTATTTCCGCGCACTTCGACGCCGGCAATGCGCGTCAGCTCATTGGGGATCACGTTGAAAGTGATGATTAAATTCTCGCCGTTGATTGACACGCCCTGCAGCACTTCCACATCGGCACGGCGATAACCAAGCTCGCGCATGTAATTGCGCACCGTGCGCTTGTCCTGTTCCAACAGAGTCAGACTTGTGTAGCCGCGACCATAACCAAGAAAGGGAATTAACCCGATGGCGCTAGCCTTCTGACTCTTTAGATCGGCTTCGACGTCTTCAAAAGTCAGAATATTGGTTCCGCTGATACGAATATCGGTAAGCTTGAAGCGTCTACCCTTATCGATCTGATATTGAATCTCGACCGTGCGGCCACTCAGCGCGTTGGGGTCGAGGTTTTCACAACTTTCGCGTGTGTCGCTCGCCGGCATTCCAATCACCGGCGGCACAACGCTGCAGACCGGCGTCACCTCCGCGAAGAAGTAGCCTTCCTCCTGAAGTTTATTGCGCAGGCGACGGGCCCCTTCTTCAATTGCCGAGAGATCGATGTTGCCTTCTCGCTTGACCGGCAAAAGCTCGCGTTGAGTTTTTTCGTTCAGCTCGAAATCCTGAAGTACAACATTTACTTTCGGACCGATGCCGCCCTGTATATTGATCGTGATGCGGTTGGTTTCGTTGTCGCGCTCCACGCGCGGGTCCTCGAGCTGAGGCGCCAGGTTTCCCTGCGCGATGAGCGCCTCGCGGATGCGTTTGACATCTTCAGCGAGTGCCTCGCGGGTAAAGAAAGCTCCAGGCTGCAGGAGCAGATGCGGGCGCAAAGGAGCCGGATCAAATCCGGTGATGCCGATGTTGAATGCGTCGACGCGCGCCTGTTCGTTCAGGGTGACGCGATACGTTACAGCCGCACGTGTGCCCGAGCTATCCAGTTGCTCCTGAGCTTCGACAACAGCATTGAAGTAACCTCGGTCCCGAAGATAGACCTGGATTTCATCAGTGTTGCGAATGATGATCTGTTTTGAGAGGCGTGAACCCGGTTGGGCCAAACTTAATCGCGCCCGCAACTCGTCAGCCGCTACAGGAGATCCAGTGGTGGTGCCGATCTCGATATTGACTTCACTGATTTGCACCTGGCGCTGAATCACAAAACGCAGGCGAATGGGGCCGGATCGCCCCGCAGACTCGATTACTTCGACTCGCGCATTGGCGACGCGTTGCGTGTCAAATAATGCCTGCAACGACTCGCGCACTCGGACGGCGGAAAACTCGGTGTTCGGGGAAACTCTCAAGACCGCGAGAAAGCTGGCTTCCGCGCTGGCGTCTGGTTGCGAACCTTCAAAGACGATTTCAATGGCGCTCACCAGCCTGCCTTCATACGCATCAAACCCGCGGTCGTCGTTCGTCAGAGCCGCAGCTGTAACCGAAATGAATGCAACAACAAAGAGCGACGCGAGGATTCGCCAGCCCGCTTTTCGCGAGGCCGTCAATTGAATTCCCACTTGTTGCCGCCGGCTCTGCCCCATCCTTAAAATCGTTTCCTGAAGCGAATTTCAAAACTGAAATTGTCGTTTTGCGTGCTAAGTCGCCGCGTGGAAGCCTGTTCGTATTGCGCGATGAAGGAGATTCGATCCGACACGCGATATTCAACGGACAAGATCTGGTTCGGGTCAGAAGCGACGTTGGTCGAATACGTAATTGAAAGATTCTTGTTGATGCGTTTGCCTACAGTGAGGCGCGCTCCCGGCGTCGATCCGCTGCGCCCGCCGATCACCGGATTAATCTCAAAGCGGCTGAGGCCAAAAAGTTTACTGGTGGCTCGTTGCGCCGGGGCATTGATAAGAGCGTCAGTCAGCAAGCTTGTCGCCGTTCCCAGACCGGATTGCGATAGTACTGACGCACTGGTGTCGCCGGAGGAAAGCTGACCGGTAGTAATCAGCGAAACAACGTCGGCTTGGGGTAAGGCTGGTTCCGAACTCACGACTGCCTGCGGCTGTGAGAGTGGTCCGGTCAACGTCACGTTAACGCGGTAGCCGCGAATCTGGGCTTCACCCTGAATGTTGACGATAGGGTCGGCGTCACGACGGGGCGGAAGATCCATCAACGCGCGCGTGATCTCGTAACGATCGTTGCGGAAGTTGAGCGTACCGCTGGTAGCTGTGATTCGTCCTGAGACGATTGGGTCCTTAACCGGACCATTCACTTGCAGCGAAACGGACCCAATTAAGTCAGCGAGGTTATTCCTGACAACAAGGGCGTTGCGGCCTTCAACTCTTAGATCGTTGAAGACAGCCGCGCGGATAAATTCCAGCTCACCACCTTCTTCGATTGACTCTTCGCGACGGAAGTTAATCAAGTCGGCCAGCTCGATGTCTTCGGTGTATTCGGCGCGGCGCAAGACGACGGTTCCCCCGACGAGCTGCTCTCGCGCTGAACCCTTAATTTCCAGTTCAGCATCGACGGTCGAGCGGAAGTCGGTGGGAAACGGCACGGTCACGTTCTCGCCATGTAGGTTCACAAGGAATTCTGCGAGCGCGAACCCTTCAAGGCGTGCGCCTCCGGACGCGCTCACATGGCCGCCGCCCATGGTGCCGGCAAGTGATTCGATCTGCGCCTGATCAGCTGTGAACCTCACGACTGTCTTGAGATTGGAGATCGTCCAGCGCTCATTGCCGAGCAAGATCGAGACTGACCCACTGGCCACCGATGCGGTTCCATTCAAGCGCGGTTGTTCATAGCTTCCGGTGACTCGTACCGCTACATCCGCAACACCGGAAGTGAAGACATCGGGAGACAGTCCGTTTAGGACTCGCAGGTTGAGTTGACCATCAGCTGTAAACGTCTGGCGCCCACCGGGAGCAATGGCGAGCCGTCCTCCAAGCAAGATATTCGTACCAGGGCCGGTGAATTGAGTCTTTTCAAAAAAGACTTCCGCCGGTGAAAACTGCACGAGGAGAGGAGAGGTGGCGGCCAGCTGCACGTCTTCAACGCGGAAAGTGAGTTCGGATAAATTGGCCGTGCCCTGCAAACCGGCAAGAGAAAATTCGTTGTCGTCGTCGACCAGATTGCCGGCAGCCTTGATTGTCCCGGTGGCGCGCCCCGTAATTTTTACGGTGCTCTGCGGCAGGATCATTCCCATCAACGTGGTGAGGTCGGCGTCTTTCAGCGTGGTCTCCACGCTTGAAGCCAAATGTGGATCGGCAAGATTGACGTTCGCTGCAACTACCTGAGACTGGCCCAGCAGTCCCGTGGTAAACGTGATGCTCAGTTGCTTGTTTTCGGTTCTGCCAACAAGCGCGAGCGTACCCGCAGGACGGCCGTTGACCGTGACGTCTTTGCCCGTACCGTCAAAAGTAATCTGATAATTGGAGAAGTCTTCTTCGGCAAGATTCCCCACAACATGGGCCGTAAAGTCAGCAGTTCCCGTCAACGGCGGCAAGCCCGGTCGGTTAGCAAGCACGCTAAGCCGGTTTAGCTGCACTCCTTCCGCTCGTCCCTGAAGATCGAAAATCTTGCTGGTTGTGTTGTAGGTGCCGCTAGCGATGATGTGGCCGGCACTGAGGCTCGCATCGATGTTTTCGATCTTCACCTCCGAGCCGTTGAACGTGGCGCGCGCCAGTAAACTTTGCAAAGGCTCGCCAGCAAGACGGCCGGGCCCGAACCGTAGCTCGGCGCTGCCATTCATAGCGTTGGGAATGCCTTTTATTTCAACGCGACCGGAGACATCGGATTGGGTATTGCCAAATTGTTCACGTGTGGTGCGGCTGAGTGGCAATACGGCCAGCAGAGCGGCCGCATTTACTCGATCGAGTGTCGCATCTACCGTCACATTGTCTTTGCCCGTCCGCGGTGCATTAACGGTGAACTGCATTCCGCCGCCATCTTTTTCGCTGAGACTTCCGTCGGTGATTGTCAGCTCGGTGGGTGTCATTGTGATCGCCGCCGATAGAGTCCCCACATCGTGTCCGTTGATGATTAGCGATGCGAGGGAGACGCTGCCATCGATGTCTGGTGAACTAAGCTGGCCGCGCAGCGAGCCCTTGAAAGCGAACTGCCCAGCGAGATCAATGCCATAGCTACGCAGTTGTTCCTCAACGTCAGGTAGCAATCCTGACGTGAGCAACACTGCCTGGAGCTCTGCCGCGTCGGTTGAGTTCACAGCGACCTGCAAGTTCGAATCTCCCTGGAAGGAGAATTGACCAGTTGCCTGCAATGAACTGGCTGGAGTGCGCAAATCGACTTTCTGAATTTGGAACAACCCGCGATTAGCGTTTAGTGAAACCTCGCCTGAGACGGGGATTCGACCACTATCTGCGGCAACGGTCTCGGCCGTCAGTAGCGAAGTTAACGTTCCGGAGGCGTGGGTGAAGTCGGTACCGGGGAAGGTCAGATCAACCCGTCCGGTTGCGCGACCGGAAACTGGCACCGCAGCTTCAGCGAATGCTGTTAGTGGGCCGGCAATATCGAGATCGCGGAAATCTGCAACGATGTGTGAACTGCCACCGCGGCCTGTGGCAATACGCGCAGTACCGGAAGCTCGTCCTTTGAAAATGTCAGCAGTAAAATTGTTAAGCTGAATATCGGAGTTGGTGGCAACCAGATTGGCATGCGCCGCGCCGAGGTCCATCCGTCCCAGCACGCCTCCGCCAATGCTGAGGTCGGCGCTGGCGCGATAGCGTCCGGACGGCTCAACGACGAAAACCGGCTTCGTCAATTTCACATTGTCGGCATGGCCGTCGGCGAGTTTGACAGTGCCGGCATCAATATCCGCAGTCGACCCTTGGATTCGGCCGTCGCGGACTGAAAGACGAACACCCGCAATATTTACGCTACCGATCTCGGCACCAGCCGCTGAAGTCGCTCCGACCTGCACGCTTTTGGCAACGACACTAGTTACACCATCCTTACTGACTACATCGACATTATTAACTGCGACTCCCTTAACGCGCGTACCCGACCCGACTACATCTCCGGCATTTATCTTAGCTACCGTAGCGGTAGTGACATTGTTTTCATTGCGCACACGCAAGTCGGTAGCGGTGATGCCATCAACGCGAGCGCCGCCGGTGCTGAGACTGTCGGCGCGAAATTGACTGGACGATGCTGTTAAGACTCCGTTATTCAGCTCGGCCTGAGCGTCCGAAAGAATCAAGCCGGCGATGGTGGTGCCATAGCTTCTTTCGGCGGCCGCGCGGAGATCACCAACCCAGCTAAAGTCGGAACCGGTTCCCATGACGCCACCGACCATCTGCACGGAATTCAATTGAAAGTCGCCGGCGCTCAATAACTCCGCAACTGCGCGACCTTTGATGTTGTAACTCTTGCCCTGTCCCGAGCCTGCAGCCGTAATGTTCAACCCCTGCAATCGGACTCCATCCGCCGCCAGCGCGTCAGACTTAATGCTGCCGTCAACTTTGTACTGGTCGCCTTCACCCGAAACTTTGCCTGAGAAGTTTCCTACACCGCGCAGTGTGGTCTGCGGATGAAGAACTTCAGAAGCCTGCGTCAAATCGACAGTCGAGGTGATGTTCATTTGATAACGGAGCGCGCGCCAGTCGTCCATGGCGCCGTCGAGCTTCGCTTCGCCAATCGGGGCGCGCACAATTAGCTCGTGAATATCGGCGCGCGTTTGATTCACGCGTCCTTTGGCATTTACGGAGATGTCGTTGATCGCACGCCCGTCGTAAGTGAAGGTGGAGTTGGTAAGAGCGAGAGTGACAGTGTTCATCCAACTCTCAGCAGGCGCGGCAGGGTCGTCTGGTTGAATCGTCGCTTGAATGTTCCGCGCTTCGCCAGAGATCTCGTGACGCTTGTCGCCGTAGTGAATTACGCTGCTTTGAATTTCCAGATGCGCAGTCGAATAGGCGAAGAGGATGCGGCGATTTGGTTCGGGAGGAGGAATGCGGAGGTTACGAAAGTTAGATCGGCCCTGCTCGTCAAACGTGACCCACGCTTCGAGACCTTCAATCTTTAGCTCCTGGAGGTTGATGTTGCGACGCAGGTTGAGAGCATAGAGATCCTCGATCCTAATTGTCGCCAGCACGCGGTCAATCTTGCCGAGTTTTTCTCCGGTTTGGGCGTCAAACAGTTCCACCCCAAGCATCTCGACGGTCTGCGGCGTAAACGCCGTGTGAAAGTCTTTGATCTCGGCACGAATCCCATAAGTCGCAAACGTGTTCTTGATTTGCCCGGCAACATAATCGTCAACGTAGCCGAGCCGGTAAAGGAGCACCGCCAGCAGGATCAGCGCCACTACCCCAATCGAAGCAGCGACTGTCGCAATCAAAGCATTACGTTTTGTTAGGTAACGTCGACGTCTTCCCTGAGGCGTATGCGGATGTGGACGGCGCGCGTCGCGGTTGGCGATTACTTCCGCCCGCGGCGGCAACGGCTCGTCGCTTTCCGAATACAGCGCCTCGACCACCTCGTCATGTTCACGAGACGGTTCATCCGCAGCTTTGTCTGAACGGTTCTCGCGATCGTCTACACTCATAGCGCACAGGCCGGAAGTGGGCCAGGTAACAAGGGTCAGATTATAGAGGGAGAGCCCGAAAAGCTTGAAACGAGCCGTTTGCAACACGATGGTCAGGGTGAACCAGACCGCGCTGCAAACTCAATCCAGGAGTCGAACTAAGAGATGACTTCGCAGCTTATGTGCGTTGCTCTCTTTTTTCGGTCAGCGGCGCCTTTCGCTCCGCCAACGGCTCTTTCAGATAGGCGGGCTGACCCAGGGGGACATTGCCGACGACTTGGAGCTCAAAGCCCTCGAGCGCCGCAACTTTGGGGGGATGATTTGTTAGGAGGAGAATTTGGCGCAAGCCCAGGTCGTGGAGGATTTGCGCCCCGACACCATAATCACGGTCGAGTCCGTAATTGGTTTCCAGGCTCGCCTCTTGCTTGCTCTTACCTTGCTCGTTCATGACCGCATATGTGCGTAACTGGTTAACGAGATCAAGACTATGTTCGCGCTGACGTAAGTAAAGCACCACACCCTGACCAGCGGCCGCAATCTTTTCCAACGCCGAATGGAGTTGATAACCAGTGTCGTCGATCAGGGAACCGAACATGTCGCAGGTAACGTTTTCCGTGTGCACACGAACGAGGATCGGCTCGTCTGAATCATCGTCCAAACTGCCCATCACCATCGCAAGGTGGACATCGCCGTTGATGATGTTTTCGTAGGCAATGGCGCGGAAGAGTCCGTGCACCGTCGGCAGATCGGTTTCCACGACACGCCGCACCAGGGTTTCTTTGCTGATGCGATAACGAACCAGGTCTGCAACCGTAATCATTTTTAGGTTATGAACCGCCGAAAACTTTTTCAACTCCGGCAACCGCGCCATCGTGCCGTCTTCATTCATGATCTCGCAAATGACACCGGCAGGATAAAGACCCGCGAGACGCGCGATATCAACGCTCGCTTCAGTTTGACCCGGCCGCACGAGCACGCCGCCGGCACGGGCTCGAAGCGGGAAAACGTGACCTGGTCGAGCCAGGTCGGACGGCTTGGTGTTGGGATCTACCGCGGTCAGAATCGTGGTAGCGCGATCGGATGCTGAGATGCCGGTAGAAACGCCTTTGCGACCGTCGATGGAAACTGTGAAAGCCGTGCCCAGAAACGAAGTGTTGTCGGCAACTTGGGTAGTTAAGTGCAACTCGTCGCAGCGCTCCTCGGTGAGCGGCAAACAAATCAGGCCGCGGGCATAACGCGCCATGAAGTTAATGACTTCCGGGGTCGTCTTCTCAGCAGCACAAACGAGATCGCCTTCGTTCTCGCGGTCTTCGTCGTCGACGATGATGATCATCCGACCATCACGAATGTCAGCGGCTGCGTCATCGATTGAGGCAAATGACATGGCTAGGTATCAGTCTCAGGTCTCAAATCTCAAGTCTCAAGTCTCAAGTCTCAAATGTTGCCTCTTCTGACTCCTGACTCCTGTCTCCGGTCTTCTGTCTTCGTCTTCTGACCCGCATGTTACCTGAAAGGCTCTATTTTTTCGACCAACTGTAGGGGACCGACCTAATTTAAGAGGTAATGAAGAACAGCCAGGGAGGTATGTGCAGTAAGGAAGGTGGGCTTGCCCCGCCTCAACTCTCAGCAGAAGCTCGTCTAAAGTCCAAAATCCTCTCAACATACTTTGCAATTACATCAGCCTCGAGGTTCACCTCGTCTCCGGGCTGCAGGTGCGAGAAATTAGTGACTTCCCAGGTTTTCGGAATCACCGCAATGTCAAAGTGATCAGCAGCGAGGGTCGCAATGGTCAGACTAATTCCTTCCACGGTGACTGATCCCTTAAACACCAGGTAAGGCGCAAGCTCGCGCGGGTAGGCAATCCGCACGGTCCACGATCCTCCATGATCGATTGCTTCCAGAAATTTTCCGGTCGCATCAACATGTCCCTGCACGATGTGACCACCAAGCCGGGTCATCGGAGTAACCGCTCGTTCCAAATTTACCGGTGAAGTAGGTTTTAGTCTTTTTAGGGTGGATCTTTCGAGCGTCTCTTTGGAAACGTCCGCAGCGAAGGAGGTGGCGGTAATATCAAGCGCGGTGAGGCAGACACCGTTGACGGCGATCGAATCGCCATGATTCGTTCCCTCGGTGACCGTCCGTGCCTCAATTACGATGCGCGCGTTTTCTCCGTTCGCTTCAACTGAGCGCACACGCCCGAGCTCTTCAATGATTCCAGTAAACAACCAGGTAATTTCCAATTGACGAATGCCGATTGTCGATTTGCAGATCAGGGCATAATTCCAAACATCTTAAGAACCAAGAGCAGAACGATAACGACGGTTCCTGGCACTAGCGGGAATGCCAACATCCAAAAGCCCTCATACTGAAGCGTAAATTTAACTTTCATTGCTTACTCTCAGCGCGACTCTTGTTGACCGTCTTTTCATTCACCGCCGTCATCATCTTTTCAAATACTTGTTGAATCGATCGTCCCGTTGAGTCGATAACAACCGCATCGGCAGCACAAACCAGAGGCGAGTCGGCGCGAGTTTCGTCGCGGCGGTCGCGTTCGTTCATCTCAGCAAAGGTTTCCTCGAAATCTGTCTTGCTGTCCAAGACGCGATCTTCTTCATAACGCCGTTGTGCCCGTTCCTGCGGCACCGCCGTGAGGAAAAACTTAACGTCAGCGGCGGGGAACACAACTGTGCCGATGTCGCGTCCATTCAAAACGGCGCCGCGAGCCGCCAGCTCTCTTTGGCGCGCCACCATAGCCCGGCGCACCGCGGGGATCGTCGAGATTATGGATGAGAGGTGAGTGACATCTTCATTACGAATCATTTCGGTCACATCACGACGGTCCAGCAAAACCCGCAACGAATCAGGATCACCCTCAAGATCGACATCCACTCTTCCTGCCAACGAGCCGACCGCCAGATCATCGTTTGAATTAACGCTTGACTCCATCACTGCGAGGGCTACCGCGCGATACATCGAGCCCGTGTCGATGTAGAGCAAGCCCAGCTGGCGCGCCAGCATCCGGCCCAAGGTGGATTTGCCGGATGCCGAAGGACCGTCAATTGCGATGATTAAAGGCATTGGTCTCTGGTCTTTGAACTTTGAACTTGGAACTTGGAACTTTGAACTTTGAACTTTGAACTTTGAACTTCTTGGGTGCGGCTTGCGAACTGATACTCCCAGATCTCACCTCAAACAAAAGCAGCGAACACTTCGTTCGAAAGCAACGCTCCAGAACGCGTTAAGCGAATCAAATCTCCATCAAGTTCGATCAATCCTGCTTCGCGAAACTGTTTCAGTTCCGCGCATCGCTCAGTCAGCAAATCAACTCCAAAGTGATTCTGGTATTGCCTTGCGTTCAAGCCACTCATCAAACGCAAACCTAGAAACACTGCTTCGGCGCGCACATCATCAGGCGACAGCTGGGTTCGCTCAACGACAACATCAACGCCATTTTCGATCCCCTCAATGTATCGC
>JBPCMI010000219.1:0-4741 GCA_051002415.1 Pyrinomonadaceae bacterium | reverse complement strand
GGTCGGCACTCCCCGGCGGAATGACTTCGCGTGCTGTTGGGGCAACTTTGGGCGCTGCCGGGGCGACGCGTGCCGCGGGATTCGTTTCTTATGACGTTTCCGCGGCGCGCGTTGAGCCTCACCTTGTGGCGGTGAGTCAACCTCGTTCGGGTTACTGCGAGCAGTTTCGCTCGCTTCGTACCAGACTCTTGCAAGCCGGTGAACGCCAGCAAATGCGCACTTTCGTGGTTACCAGTGCCGGCGTCGGTGAAGGAAAAACTCTCACGGCACTTAACCTCTCGTGGCTACTCGCACAGACCGATGGCGTGCGAGCACTCGTGATTGACGCCGACCTGCGCCAACCCTGCGCCACCGATTATCTCGGCATTGATGTCCATATCGGACTCTCCGAAGTGCTTGGCGGTCAAATCGGATTAGAGGAAGCTATCGTACGACTTGATCCCGCCGGACTCTATCTCTTGCCGGGAGGGCGCGCACGCGACGACGTCGCTGAATTGCTTTCCGGACCAACGTTCGCTCGTTTAATCGCAGATTGCCGTCGCATGTTTGACTACATCATCATCGACGCCCCGCCGATGGGAATCTTTACTGACGCCAATGTGCTGATTAGCCGCGCCGATGCCGCCTTGTTGGTGGTGCGCGCCGGCAAGACGCGCTATGCCCTGGTAGACAAACTGTTGGAGCAGTTGCCCAAAGATAGACTGCTCGGCATTGTCTTAAACCGTGCTGATGAAAAGGTCGACTCAACCGCGTACTACTACCAGCAACGCTATAACCGCCGTGATCCCGCGATCACGATGGCAGAGCCACTAACGGTCCCTAACGAACCAGCTGAGGAGGTTGCAATCATCAATTGAGAGCATCGCGCCTCAATGCTCGTACGGTACTCTTATTGCTCGCCGAAGCAACAGTGATCTTCGGCGCGTTAGTGGGTGCTGTCGATTTGAGGTTCGGTCTGGATGGCGCTCACTACGAACTCGTCGAGCGTCATGGCTTTCTAAAAGCCGCATTCGCTACTGGTTTCTGTCTGACTGCTTTTTACCTCTTCGACCTTTACGACTTCGTTGTCATGCACGACCGCCGCGAGTTGGTGCTGCGGTTGGTACAAGCTTTAGGGCTGGCGTGGATCGCACTCGCCCTGATGTTTTACGCCTTTCCCACCCTGATGATTGGTCGTGGCGTAGCTCTCATCGCCTTGCCTTTAGCGCTGATGCTGATGGTGGGCTGGCGTTTGAGCATTCACTGGTTCCTGGGACACCCCGATTTCGGTGAACGAATTCTGATAGTTGGCTCAGGCAATCTCGCAGTTGAAGTAGCGCGGGAAGTTCTCAACCGGCCCGATGCGGGTTATCGCATCATCGGTTTCGTAGGCACTGACTCGGAATTGTTGGGAAAAAGCCTAATCAACCCCCGCGTGATCGGAGTAACTTCGGAACTGGATGAGGTCGTCAAACGTGAAAATATCGATCGCATCGTGGTGGCGATGGGCGAGCGGCGCGGCTTGTTACCCACGGAAAAACTTCTGCAGCTAAGCCTGGCGGGCACCGTCTCGATCGAAGAGGGGGCAAGTTTTTATGAACGGATTACGAGTCGCGTCTCCCTGAACATGATGCGTCCGTCCTGGCTGATCTTTTCCGGCCGGGGGCGCCAGGCGCGTTTGCCTGGCATCGTGCGCAATTTGGTGCACCGCTTAGTCGCTTTCCTGGGTGTAATTCTTTCGTTACCGATCGCGTTGCTCACGGCGGTTCTGATCAAGCTTGAATCGCGGGGCCCGGTTTTCTATCGCCAGGAACGCGTAGGCAACAACGGCAAGCCGTTTGTGCTTCTTAAGTTCCGCTCGATGCGAGTGGATGCCGAGCAGGACGGGCCCGTTTGGGCCAGCAAGAATGACGACCGCACGACACGCGTGGGCCGCATTATTCGCAAGATTCGCGTTGATGAGATTCCCCAGTTTTGGAACATCCTGCGTGGCGAGATGAGCTTTGTGGGACCGCGTCCCGAACGCCCCCACTTCGTGACCCAGCTTGCCCAGGAGATTCCTTATTACGAGCAACGGCATCTAATACCCCCGGGCCTAACGGGATGGGCTCAAATCAAGTATCCCTATGGCGCATCGATAGAAGACGCGCGGCAGAAGCTGCAATACGATCTTTTCTATGTGAAGAATCAAAGTTTGATTCTTGATGCCATTGTCATGTTTGAGACAGTTAAGATCATTCTTTTTGGGCGGGGCGGACAATAAAGGCCCCGCGTCTTTTGGAGGTTGTGATGAAAGCAGTAAACAGGATTTCAGGTTTCGTCCTTGCGACGGGCCTCTTACTCTCCCTAAGCGTTGGGGCTCCCGCTCAGCAACCGGAGCCGGCTGATAACACGACGCGTCCGCGGGTGGCGGCTACTCCGCCTCCGAGCCAGGAAAAACCGAAGGAGAGCAAGCCGGCATCACTTCCTACGGGAGAGCGTTTGGAACCAGACGAATCGAAGCCGGCACCTCGTGACGTCCCTGCAGAAATGCAGGCGAACCGTCAGGAACAGATGTCCGAGGAAAACGATGTCGTGCCCTATTACAACAATTTCTTCAACACCTATCGTCTCGGACCGGAAGACGTAATCTCAGTAGTTGTCTTTGGTCAGGATCGCTATTCCCGCAGCGGCATAATTATCCCGCCCAGCGGACGGGTTTCCCTGGCGCTAATTCCCGGCGGCATCTTCGTTAACGGAAAGACGGTCGACGAGGTAGCCGAACTGATCAAGAAACAGTACGACGAATACATCATCGATCCGCAAGTGACAGTTTCGCTTGATAAGGGTTTCTCCTATCGCTATGCAGTGATCGGCGACGTGGCCCAACCCGGGATTCGCGTAATGAATCGTCGGTTGACTGTTACCGAAGCAATCACGGAAGCGGGAGGCGTGTTGCCGACCGGCAATCGCAGCAAGGTCGTAGTTTTGCGCCGGCAACCGACCGGAATGCTATCGCCTATAGCTGTGAATGTGTCGGCCATCTACAAAGGCAAGGCTCCAGACAACACGTATCTGGTTCCAGGCGATCAGATTATTGTTCCCGGCAACAAGTTGAAGACGCTGCAAAAGATTATGAGTCTCAGTCCGATACTTAGTTTCGCCAGAATCTTTGCCGGTGGCGGACTGTTCTAGAGATTTCCGATTGCCGCTGACGTTTAGCGTTTGACGATGCTGACTTGCCGACTAGTGATGCTGACACTTCGGGGTTGCGTTGTAACTTTGTTTCGTGCAGAAAGATGAGTCAACAGGCGAAGCAACAAATCGGCAATCGGCGATTGACACTCGGCAATTCACGCGCACTCGCCGCGTTTCTCCTGCTCCTCGTTTTTTCCACCTCCGCTTTGGCTCAACGCGGCGCCTGGGCACGACAAACCTCGGGCTCATTTTCCTGGTTGCACGGAGTTTTCTTTCTCGATCAAAGTCGCGGTTGGGCAGTGGGCAGCAAAGGCGCTTTTCTCGCCACCGGAGATGGCGGCAAAACCTGGAAGGCACAATCTAAACCAAACGACGACGTCCTGCGTGACATTTATTTTTCCGACTCGCGCAATGGCTGGATCGTTTGCGAGCGCAATGTCTATCAGCTGAAATCCAACGACGATCCGCGTACCTACCTGATGAGCACTACAGACGGCGGCGAGAATTGGGAACGCGTGGTGATTCCCGGCGCGGACGTCAATGCCCGGCTGGTACGAGCGGTGTTCAGCCCCAGCGGCAGCGGCTGGGCTTTTGGTGAGTTGGGCGCGGTGTACAAGTCGTCACCGGGCGACCCCACATGGGTTCGCCTGAACGCTCCGACGCGCCATCTCCTTCTCGGAGGTACCTTCATCGACGACAACCTCGGCTGGTTAGTCGGCGCGGGCGGCACGATTCTCCAAACTGCCGATGGTGGTGAAACCTGGCACGTCGCAAAACTCGCGGCCACTCCCGGTATTCGCTTCAATGCAACTTCCTTCGTTGGCAATCGTCTTGGTTGGGCGGTGGGCAGCGGTGGCAATATCTATCGCACGGTTAACGGCGGCAGAACGTGGCAAGCGCAGAGCTCGGGCGTGACTTCGGATCTGTATGACGTTAAATTTTTGGACGCGCTTGAAGGTTGGGCAGTAGGCGCCGAGGGAACAACAATTCACACAGCTGACGGCGGTTTGAATTGGGTCACCGAGCAAAGCAATACGAATCATCCACTGGAGCGTCTGTTTTTCGCGGACCGCACGCACGGGTGGGCAGTTGGCTTTGGTGGCACAATTTTGACTTACGTTAGAGCTGAGGCGCCGCGCCTGCACAGGTGATTACTCACATGAGACTTCTTACAAATCAGATAAGCAAAATCCTGTTGGCCCTTGCTTCTATTTCGCTTTTGACTGTTGCGGTCCTGGCGCAAAGCCAAGACATGCCGGCTTTGTCCGCACAGGATCCTGCTCCGGCAGCACAGCCGGCGCCAAAATCCAAAACGAGGATCAGGCGCGCCGCGGCCGGTTCCAAGTCCAGGACCAAGGCCAAAGTTGCGCCGCAACCTGTTGCTGAACCGGCGACCGCTTCTGAAGCAGTTCCGATCGCAAGCCCATCGCCCGCGCCGGAAGAGGCCACACCTTCTCCGGCCGCCGAAGAAGTTACCGCGGCTGGCGAAGCAGAAACGTCGAAACAACCCGCCGTAGATGTTAATCCAACGCCGGAAGCAAGATTGCGCGAGCAGTTGAAAGTTGTGGAGCAGATGGTGGCGCAG